>CAMATS010000006.1 GCA_945861195.1 Rhodoferax sp. OV413 | reverse complement strand
AAGGCCAACCGCCACGGCCTGATCACTGGGGCCACCGGCACTGGGAAAACCATCACCCTGCAAACCCTGGCCGAGGGCTTTTCAGCGCGTGGGGTACCGGTCTTCATGGCCGATGTCAAAGGCGATCTCAGTGGCCTGTCAGAAGCCGGCGCGCTGGGCGGTAAATTGGCCAAGGTGCTCCAAGAGCGGGGGCTTGATGCGCCTGAATTTTCAGCCTGCCCGACCATCCTGTGGGATGTTTTTGGCGTGCTGGGCCACCCGGTCCGGGCCACCGTGAGCGATCTCGGGCCGCTGCTGCTGGCACGCATGTTGAACCTCAACGACACCCAAGCCGGCGTGTTGCAACTGGTGTTCAAGATTGCCGACGACGACGGCCTGCTGCTGCTTGACATGAAAGACCTGCGGGCGATGTGCCAGCATGTGGGCGACAACGCCAGCAGTTTCACCACCGAATACGGCAACATCAGCGCGGCGAGCATTGGCGCCATTCAGCGCGGTCTGATGCAAATTGAAGCCCAGGGCGGCGAGAGTTTTTTTGGCGAGCCCATGCTCAACATTGCCGACTTCATGCAAACCGATGCACGTGGCCGGGGTCTGGTCAACATTCTGGCCGCCGACAAATTGATGAGCGCGCCGCGCCTGTACGCTACTTTTTTGCTGTGGTTGCTCAGCGAGTTGTTTGAAACCCTGCCCGAGGTGGGCGACCTCGACACGCCCAAGCTGGTGTTCTTTTTTGACGAAGCCCACCTGTTGTTCAAGGACGCGCCCAAGGTGCTGGTCGAGCGCATCGAGCTGGTGGTGCGGCTGGTTCGATCCAAGGGCGTTGGGGTGTTTTTTGTCACCCAAAACCCGCTGGATATTCCGGATTCGGTGCTGGCCCAGTTGGGCAACCGGGTGCAACATGCGCTGCGCGCCTTCACGCCGCGCGACCAAAAGGCGGTCAAAGCGGCGGCCGACACCATGCGCGCCAACCCCGGACTCGACCTAGCCGCAGCCATCACCGAGCTCGGCGTGGGCGAGGCACTGGTCAGCCTGCTCGACGAAAAGGGCCGCCCAGTCCCAACCGAGCGGGTCTATGTGTTGCCGCCGGCCAGCCAGATTGGGCCGATCAGCGCGGCCCAACGCCAGACTTTGAGGGACCAATCCCTGGTAGCCGGCGTCTATGAGACCACGGTAGACCGCGAGTCGGCGTTCGAGGCCATCAAGGGCCGCACCCAGGCCCGCCAGGTGGCCCTATCCGCTCAGACCGCAGACCCTGGGTCAGATCACGACGCGGCGCCAGCGGCTGAGCCAGCACGCGACATGCTGGACGGCTTGGGAGATTTGTTGGGCGGCGGCGCTCGTCGCAGCCGGGCCAGCATGGGCGAGCAACTGATTAAAAGCGCTGCGAGCTCCATCGGCCGGGAACTGGGCCGGCAGATCATTCGCGGGGTGCTAGGCGGCATGTTTGGCGGCTCAAGGCGCTAGTTGCCGGTCGCAAGTTTTTTTTGACAAAAGCCATGACCCGGGCGCAGAGAGCCGGCCGGCGGCGCTAATCCTGCATCAATCCTACCGGCACCGCCCACAAAACTGGTACGATAAATTCGACCATTCGAACCCAACCCAGGAGAATTGCATGAACCGCATCAACTTCAACCTCACCGCACTGCGCCAACTTGCCGGCTGGGGTACCGCCGCAGCAGCGGCGCTGGCCCTGTGTGTGCCAGCCCAGGCGCAGAACACCAAAGTAACCATCGCTATCTCGGGCTGGACTGGCTTTGCGCCACTGGTCCTGGCTTATGAAGCCGGACTCTTCAAACAGCAGGGCCTGGATGTCAGCATCAAAAAAATCCCGCAAAAAGACCGCCATCTGGCGATTGCCTCGGGTGACGTGCAGTGCGCCGCCACCACCGTGGAGACCTGGGTGGTCTGGAACGCCAACGGTGTTGCCACCACCCAAATCTTCCAGCTCGACAAGAGCTTTGGTGCCGACGGCATGGTGGTCAAGCCCAGCATCAGCAAGATCACCGACCTCAAGGGCAAGACCGTGGCGGCCAGCGCTCCGGGCACCGCCCCCTACTTCACGCTGGCCTGGATGCTCAAGAAAAACGGCCTGAGCCTCAAAGACGTGACCATCGTCAACCTCGAGCCACAGGCTGCCGCCAATGCCTTCATTGCGGGCAACACGCAAATCGACGCTGGCATGACCTACGAGCCCTACCTGGGTGCGGTGCGGGCCAAACCCGAGGCCGGAAAAATCCTGGCCACCACGCTCGACTACCCGATGGTGATGGACACCTTTGGCTGCACGCCCAAATTTCTGGCAGACAACCCAAAGGCCGCCCAAGGCCTGACCAACGGCTACTTCGCGGCGCTCGAGATGATCAAGGCCGAGCCCAAAAAGAGCTTTGAAATCATGGGTGCCGATGTCAAGCAAAGCGGCGAGCAGTTCGAGAGCTCGCAAAAATACCTGCGCTGGCAAGACAGGGCGGCCAACCAGAAGTTCTTTGCCGGTGAACACGCTGCCTTCACCAAAGAGGCTGCGGAGTTGCTGCTCGAAGTCGGCATCATTCGCAACATGCCCGACCTGAGCCGCCTGGTTGACACCCGCTTCATCAACTGAACCCTGCCCCCTTCCGCCCGCCGCTCTTCCCTGCGCCTGCCAAGCGCTCCCCCTTGCCGGGGACAGAGCACGCCCCCATGAAGCCACTCACACCCGTTGCGCCCGGCACCCGAATTGTGCTGGGCCTGGCCTTCTTTGTGCTGTTCACGCTGCTCTGGTCGGCTGTGACCTTCAGCGGCTTTGTCAGCAAGACCTTTCTGGCCGACCCCTGGATGATGCTCACCAGCGGCTGGCGGCTGCTGACCGAATATGGCTTTGCCAAGGACATCGGCATGACGGTGTGGCGGGTGCTGGGTGGCTTCTTGATTGCCGCAGCCCTGGCACTGCCGCTGGGCGTGATGATGGGCGCCTACAAGCCGGTCGAGGCCTTCTTCGAGCCCTTTGTCAGCTTTGCCCGTTACCTGCCAGCCAGCGCCTTCATTCCACTGCTTATCCTGTGGGCCGGTATTGGTGAGGCGCAAAAGCTCGCGCTGATTTTCATCGGCAGTTTTTTTCAGCTGGTGCTGATGGTTGCTGTGTCGGTGGGCAACACCCGGCGCGACTTGGTGGAGGCAGCCTACACCCTGGGCAGCACCGACGCCAGCTTGGTCAGGCGGGTGCTGATACCCGGCGCCGCACCCGAGATCGCTGAGATCCTGCGCATGGTGCTGGGCTGGGCCTGGACCTATGTGATCGTGGCGGAGCTGATCGGTTCGAGCAGCGGCATTGGGCACATGATCACCGACAGTCAGTCCCTGCTGGCGACCGACCAGATCATCTTCGGCATCATCGTGATCGGCCTGATCGGCCTGTGCAGCGACCTGGTCTTCAAGTGGGCCAACCGCCGCCTGTTTCCCTGGGCGCTGCTGGATCGCTGAGCAGCGCCGCACACGGTGTTCCCAAGCCAAACCATGCCTTCTCCCATACTCACGGTACGCGGCGTCTCGCGCAGCTTTCCTTCTGCCAGCGGCAGCGCCCCCACGCCAGCGCTGCAAGCCACTGAGCTGATCGTCCAAGAAAATGATTTTCTCACCCTGCTAGGGCCCAGCGGCTGCGGCAAGAGCACTTTGCTGCGCATTGTTGCCGGCCTGGACACCCAGACCAGCGGCGAGGTGTTGCTTGACGGCCGACCCATCCAAGGCCCAGGCGCCGACCGTGGCATGGTGTTCCAAAGCTACACCCTGTTTCCCTGGCTGACCGTGCAGGAAAATGTTTGTTTTGGCCTGCGAGAGCGCGGCCTGCCCCGGGCTGTACAGCTCGAAACCGCAGCTGCATTCATCCACCAAGTGGGCCTGCGCGGCTTCGAGAACCATTTTCCTAAGCAACTCTCGGGTGGCATGCAGCAGCGCGTGGCCATTGCCCGAGCCCTGGCCAACGGCCCGCGCATCCTGTTGATGGACGAGCCTTTTGGCGCCCTGGATCACCAAACCCGCGAGCTGATGCAAGAGCTGCTGCTGGGCATCTGGGAAGCCGAGAAAAAAACCGTGTTGTTTGTCACCCATGACATCGACGAGGCGGTTTTCATGGGCAGCCGCGTCGCCGTGATGAGCGCCCGCCCCGGGCGCATCAAGCTCGACCAAACCGTACAGCTGCCGCACCCCCGCCATTACGCGGTAAAAACCACCCTCTCCTTCATGCAACTCAAGGCCGAATTGACCGAGCAGCTCAGGTCAGAGGTTCGCGCCGCGCAGGCCATGGATGCCCGGGCAAGCCGGGCATGACCGGCAGGCAACTGACACGGTACTTTTGGGCTGCTCGGCTTCAGGTTCTGGTTTGGGGCGGCGGCGTGTCGATGGGGCTACCGGCTTTGAGCAGGTCTTCGAGCAGGGCCATGGCGCCACTGCTGCTGGCTGCGTAGGGGTCAAACTCGGGATGATTCAACAGCACCATGGGGTCCGAGGCAGATAACTCAACCAAGGCCATGGACCAGGCTCCAAAGCGCCTTTGGCTGATTTCCTCGAACAACAACAATTCGACGTCTTGATGCCGGGTGTCAGCCACGATGCGGGCGAAAAGACGGTTGACCGCCGAGCGCTCGCCTTCAAGTGCTTGCAGATAAAGCCCGGATCCCTGGCACAACACGCCGGTGACGCCGGCAGACGGGTTGTGTCTTCGGGCACTGGCCAAAATAGCCGCTGAGACCGTGGAGGTCACCGGCCCGACTGCCCGGCTGACATAAAGCGCACGCACCAACATGGGTAAGCCTTTTCAAAGCAGACGGCCAAGCCGCCCGGTTGACGCAGTTTGCGCCGATCTGCTGACCTTATCACAGCGCCGAAGGCTGTAGGCCCCAAGGGCAGGTAACTGCCAAGCAGCGGCCCGCAATCCCATTTAAAAGCGCGGTCTTTGTTTGCTGAAACCGGGTTGGTGCTTGCGCATCTCACTGGCATCATCGCGTTGGCGAATGCCGCAGCCCAGAAAATTGTGGTGCAGGCGGGCCAGGGCGCTGCGGTCTAGTTTGACCCCCAGGCCGGGGCCAGCGGGCGGGGCGAGTTGGCCCTTGCTGATGTGCAGTTTGCCGCCCTCGATGACCTCGTCCTCCTGCCAGGGGTAGTGGGTGTCGCAGGCATAGGACAGGTTGGGCAGGGTCACGCCCAAATGCGTCATGGCCGCCAAGCTGATGCCCAGATGCGAGTTGGAATGCATGGAAATGCCCAGGCCAAACACCCGGCCCATGGCTGCGAGCTGTTGCGAGGCACGTAGCCCGCCCCAGTAATGGTGGTCCGAGAGCACCACCTGCACCGCATTCAGCGCCACTGAGCGCGGCAGGTGGCCAAAGGCAATGGTGACCATGTTGGTGGCGAGCGGCATGGTGGCAAAGGTGGCCACCTCGGCCATCTCTTCCAAGCTGCCGACCGGGTCTTCGAGATATTCGAGCAGACCGGGCTCGGACAGCGCAGGCATCAGGCGGCGGGTGGTTGACACCGACCAGCCACCATTCGGATCGATGCGCAGCGGGTGCTTGGGAAAGGCCGCGCGCAGGGCGCGCAGCCCGGCTATTTCAAGCTCTGGCTCAAAGACACCGGCTTTGAGCTTGATCGAACCAAAGCCGTACTGGTCCACCATGCGCTGCGCCTGCGCCACCAGTTGCAGCGGGGTCAGCGCCTCGCCCCAGGGGTCAGTGGCATAGCCCGGATCAGCATGGTGCCTGGCGTATTTGTAAAACAGGTAGGCGCTGTAGCTGACATGGCTGCGCACCGCACCGCCGAGCAATTCATACACCGGCCGCCCAGTGATTTGGCCCTGCAAATCCCAAAACGCCACCTCGAATGCGCCCAGCGCACTGGCCCGGGCCTTGTCCCCATCGGGTGGATAGGGTGCGCCGATGTCCGGGTTGTTGCCAATGCAGCGGTAGACCACCTGGGTCAGGGCATTGAGCGAAAAGGGATCGAGCCCGATCAGCGCCGGGGCAATGCGGTTCAAATCAGCCAGCGTATCGGCCTCGCCATAGCTTTCGCCCAAGCCGATACGGCCACTCTCAGTTTCAACTTCGATGATGCTGCGCAGGGCCCAGGGCTGGTGCACGCCAGAGACATTGAGCAATGGCGGGTCGCGAAAAGCAATCGGGGTGATGCGAATCTCGGCAATGCGGTCAGACATGAATCATGGCCCGTGGAAAAATCAAAAAAGGTGGTCGCTGAGGCTCATGCTCATCTGCCCGCGCAGCATGCCGCCTGCAGCAAGTTGCACCGTCCCAGTACCCGGCACACCGCGCGCGGCCAAATTGAAGCCATCGGCGACATGGCTCACCGGCTCAAGGCAGAGGTAAATTGGCTGTGGCGGCCGGTGCACCACCAGGTGAGACAGCACCGCGTCGGTCTGCAGGCCCAACACCTCGCCCTGGGGCAATTCCAGCTCCAACGCACCGTCCCATTCCGACAGGTAGTCTGTCAAGGTGCCAGGCGGCAAGGGCTTGGGCGCGTCATAAGCTTCAGGCTGTGGCAGCGGCTCTGAGCCAAGGGCTAGACAGTCAAGGTCTGTCGACCAACGGCGGCCGGCGTGGTAGCGCAGGCGCGCGTTCTCGTGGTGCAAAAAATAGGGGTGAAAGCCGATGCCGGCCGGCATGTCACCGGCGCCCAAGTGGGTGAGGCTCAGATCAAGTTGCAGCGCGTGGGCTGACAGGCGCAGGTACATATCAGCCTGCAAATGCCAGGGCCAAGCGGCACAGGCCGGGCTGTTCAGCCGTAAATGGGCGGAGGTATCGTCGTGTGACACCACAGCCCAGGGCAGGCCATGGGCGTGGCCGTGCAGGGTATGCGGTTGGGCGTTGGGGTGAGGTGGCAGTGCCACCGTGCCATTGGCCGTATGCAATTGGCCGTGGGCGATCCGGTTGGAATAGGGCACCAGCGGGTAAATGCCGCCCTTGGCCCAGTTCAGCGGGTCGACCCCGGCATCGGTGTACGGGTAAAGAACAGGTACAGCATGCCCGTCAGGGTGCACCAAGGTCAGGCTGCAGACCCGTCCGCCAGCCTGCGGTCTCAGCACGGCGCGGGCCGCGCCAACGCGCAACAGCACATCACCGGGCAGCAACTCAGGCATAGCCGCTGGAGCCGTCTGGCTTGGTCGGCACCCGGCGTTCCCAATGAATATAGGCTTCGGTACCGAGCAGGGTTTCGTCCATCTCCACGCCCCAGCCTGGCCGGTCTGGCCGCAGTTCCAGGTGACCGTCTTTGGGCAGGTAGGGGTCTTTCACATACCAGGCGCCCTCCTCCCGCGCCTGCGGGCTCACTGTGGCGTCTGTGCCAAACACGTAGCCTGGCCCCTGCGGCAGGCGGTATTCCAGGATGCGGAAGTTGGTCTGGCTGGCACAAAAATGCAGGTTGACTGCCGTGGCGAGCGGCCCCATCGGGTTATGCGGGGCAATGCTCACAAAATGCGCCTGGGCCAGGGCATTGATTTGCAGCATCTCGGTGAGGCCACCCACCACGCAGATGTCGGGCTGGATGATGTCGCAGCCGCGCACCTGCAAAAGCCGCAGAAACTCGAACCGGCTGTACAGCGACTCACCGGTGGCGAGCGTGCACTGCAGGCCGCGCTTGAGTTCACCCCAGGCCTCAAAGTTTTCGGGCCGGATCGGCTCTTCAAAAAACAGCGGGTCGTAGGGGGCCAGGGCGTTGCCGAGTTGCATCGCTTGCGCCGGCTCGAAGATTTTGGCGTGCGCATCAAAAGCGATCTCGTACTCGCTGCGAACCGTCTCGCGCAGTTGCCGAAAGTACTCCGCCGAGGTCCGGACCACCTCGCCCCAGCGGTGCCGGTGCATGTCGAGCCGGTAGGGGCTGAGTTTGAACGCCTGCACGCCCCAGGTGTCATACAAGGCGTCCATCTGGTCCCGCGCAATGGCCGGGTCGGGTGCGGTGTACAGGCCGGCATACACCTTCACCCGGTCGCGCACATGCCCGCCCAACAGCCGGTACACCGGCACGCCCAGCGCCTTGGCCGAGATGTCCCACATGCAATGGTCCAGCACCGAGATAGCCGCCAGACCCAGCGCCCCGGGCGGAAAACGGGTCTGCTGCATGAGGTAGTGCGTCAGGTAAGTGATGCGCCGCGGGTCCTGCCCTTTCAGGAAGATCAGCAGGTAATCCAGCAAGGGGAACAGCGCTAAATCGGGGCCGTGGTTGTAGCACTCGCCCCAGCCTGTGATGCCTTCGTCGGTGTCCATGGCCACCACCACCCGAGGGCGGTCTTTGTCGCGCGACATGAACACCCGCAGGCGATCAATTTTCATGGCGCTGGGTGTTTGGCACTGCACCAGGCCTTGAACTGGCCATCGGTTGCCGGGTCCGTAGGCGGATAAAGGCCAAAAATACCGCGCCCAGCCAACACCTGTTCGGTCACAAAATCTTCAAACAGGGTTTGCGCCCGCCCCTCATGGGCCACGGCTTCGGCGATGCCGCGGGGGATCACCACCACGCCTTCGGCGTCGCCCACCATGATGTCACCCGGATACACCGGAACCCCACCGCAGCCGATCGGCACATTCAGGTCCGCGGCGTGGTGCTTGATCAGGTTGGTCGGCGCCGAGGGGCCCTGGCAGTAACTGGGGATCGCCAGCGCAGCGATTTCGTGGCTGTCTCGCAAGCCGCCGTCGGTGACGATACCGGCCACGCCACGCACCATCATGCGGGTGACCAGGATGGAACCTGCCGAGGCGGCCGAAGCGTCGCCCCGGCTGTCGATCACCAGCACATGGCCGGCTGGTATGTCCTCGACCGCTTTGCGCTGCGGGTGGCCGTGGTCCTGGAACACGCCAATGTGGTCCAGGTCTTCGCGCGCCGGGATGTAGCGCAGGGTGTAGGCCGGGCCCACCATCTGTGCGCCACCAGAACCGAGCAGGCGAACGCCCTGCAAAAAGGTGTTGCGCAGGCCATGCTTGAAGAGCAGCGTGGTCAGGGTGGCGGTGGACGTGGTGCGCAAGGCCCGCATGGCGTCGTCGGTCAGGGTAGAGGTCATGGCTGGTTTGGGCTGAAGTATTTGGCGCGCTGCAAGCGGGTCTGCACATAGACATTTTCGTCATGGGTGCCGGGCTCATAAGAGCCCGAACTCGCCGACACCTGCGACGAAAGATTGGCCTGGCTCGGGTAACGCGCCACAAAGGCTTCATCAATGTCAACGCCCAGGCCGGGCATATCGGGCACTTTGAGGAAGCCGTTCACCGACAGCGGATGCGGCAGCACGGTGTGCTGGCGGCCCTCCCAGTCGTCCTCGATCCGCTCCAAAAACAGGCCATTGGGAATGGCGGCCAGCAGATGCAGGGCGGCGTATTCGGCCACTGGCCCGAGCGAGCCCGAATGTGGCGCCACCATGATGTGATGGGCTTCGGCCATGGCGGCAATCTTCTTCATCTGGGTGATGCCGCCAGCGCGTCCGGTGTCGGGCTGGATCACATCCACGAGTTCACGCTCGATCAGCTCCCGCGAGCCGTAAATGGTGCTCATGCGCTCGCCGGCGGCCAGCGGCACCTGGGCGGCGTCGCGGATGCGCTTGTAGCCCTCGAGGTTGTCAGGGGCAATCGGGTCTTCAATGAACAGCAGGTGGTAGGGCTCCAGGGCCCGCGCCAGGCGCGCGGCGTCGCCGGGGGTCATCCAGGGTGGGCCATGCAGGTCGATCATGATGTCCATCTCGTCACCCACCGCTTCTCGCAGCGCAGCCACTTTACGCACCGGGTCCGACACGCCGCCGCATTTGATGGCAGTCACACCCCGGGCTTTCAGGCTCAGCGCCACTTCTGGCGTGTTGGCGTGGGCATAGATGCGGATCTGGTCACGCACCTTGCCGCCCAGCAGGTTCCAGACCGGCACGCCCAGGGCCTTGCCTTTGATGTCCCACAGCGCCATGTCGATGCCGGTCATGGCACCGGCGCCCACCGTGCCGGTCAAACCATGGACCATGATGGCCGACATCATGCGTTGCCACAGCCGCTCAATGTGGGTCGGGTCCTCGCCCACCAGCAGACGCTTGAGGTCTTGTACCGCTGTTTCGATCACGCGGGGCCAGCCCGAACATTCGCCAATGCCCACCAGGCCTTCGTCGGTGTAGACCTTGACAAACAGCCAGTTGCGGGTGCCGGTGATGCCAGGTGAATAGCTTTGGCTGCCAAAGGCATTGTCAGACGCCCAGGCCTTGGGAGCCGGTGCGCCCACATGCATCAGGAAGGTCTTGATGTCGGTGATTTTCATGGCGGCAACTCAAGACTCGGGTTGATAACGGAAACGCTTGTGCATGCTGCGCTTGCGTGGGTCAGGTTGTGGGATGGCCGACAACAGGGCCTGGGTGTAGGGATGGGTGGGCGCATCGCAGACCTGGTTGGTCTCGCCGGTCTCCACAATCTTGCCCCGGTACATAACGGCAATCCGGTCGCAAAAATAGCGGATCACCGCGATGTCGTGGCTGATGAACACAAAAGACAGGCCCAGCTTGTCTTGCAGGTTCAGCAGCAGGTCGAGCATTTGCGAGCGCAGAGACACATCAAGCGCCGAGGTGGCTTCATCGGCAATGATCACCCGGGGGTTGAGGGCGATGGCTCGGGCGATGCCGATGCGCTGGCGCTGGCCACCTGAAAAAGCATGGGGGTAGCGCTCGCGCCAGGCCGGCTCCAGGCCCACGTTTTGCAGCAATTCCGCCACCCGCTCGTCCAGCGCCTTGCCGGTGGCGATGCCGTTGACCAAAAGGGGCTCACCGACAATTTGCGCCACCGTCATGCGCGGGTTCAGCGAGCCCACCGGGTCCTGGAAGATCATGCGCATTTCACGCCGGCAGTCCTTGAGGGTCTGCTTATTGGCCTGCACGATGTCCACCACCGAACCATCGGCGCGGCGGTAGTTGATGCTGCCCGCATGGGGCTCATAGACCCGCAGCAGGCAGCGCCCCATGGTGGTCTTGCCAGAACCGGATTCGCCCACGATACCCAATGACTCGCCAGGCATCACATCAAAAGACACCCCGTCCACCGCCTTGACCAGGGTCTTGGCACTGCCAAAATACTGTTGCAGCCCGCGCACCTGCAAAATCGGCTCAGCACTGCTGGCAATTGGCGGGCGCTTGAGCCGAATGTCTGCGGTACGCCCAAGCTTGGTCACCGAGTTGATCAGCATCTGCGTGTACGGATCCTGCGGCGCATGGAAGATCGCATCAACCGAGCCGGTCTCCACCACCCGACCGTGGTTCATCACGATCACCTCGTCGGCAATCTCGGCCACGACGCCCATGTCGTGGGTGATGAACATCACCGCCATGCCGTGGGTTTTTTGCAGGTTCTTGATCAAATCAAGAATCTCGGCCTGGGTGGTGACATCTAGCGCCGTGGTGGGCTCGTCGGCAATCAGCAGGGCGGGCTTGCAGGCCAGTGCCATGGCAATCATGACGCGCTGGCGCATGCCGCCAGAAAACTCGAAGGTGTAGCGGTCAACCGCCTTGGCGGGGTTCGGGATTTCCACCTGGGTCAGCAGTTCCACGCAGCGAGCACGGGCCTCGTCTTTGCTCATCTTGAGGTGCAAGGTAAGCACCTCCATGATCTGGTTGCCCACGGTGTGTACCGGCGAGAGGGAGGACATGGGCTCCTGGAAAATCATGGCGATCTCGGCGCCACGCACGGCCCGTATTTCACGCGAGCGCTGGCCCAGTTGCGCCAGGTCAAGGCTGCTGCCATCGGCGCGGTGCAGCAGCATGCTGCCGCCCATGATGCGGCCCGGCTCATCGACAATTTGCAAAATCGAGCGCGCCGTGACACTTTTGCCGCTGCCACTCTCGCCCACCACGCACAGGGTTTTGCCGCGCTGCACGTCAAAGGAAACGCCGTCAACCGCCTTGATGGTGCCGGTACGGATCGGGAAATAGGTTTGCAGGTCGCGCACCTTCAGCAGCAGGCTGCTGGTGCTGCCGGTCGGCAAGGCCGAGGGGGTTTGGCCGGAGGCAATCATTTGTTGTAGGGGTCTGAAGCATCCCGCAGCCCGTCGCCCAGAAAATTGAGCGCCATCACCGCCAGCACCACGGCGGCACCAGGGGCAAACAGCCAGGGAGCGGTGGCAATCGAGCGGATGTTCTGCGCCTCGCGCAGCAGCACGCCCCAGGAGATGGTGGGAGGCTGCAGGCCTAGGCCTAAAAAGCTCAGTGAGGTCTCCGCCAGAATCATGGCGGGAATGGCCAAAGAGATCGAGGCGATGATATGGCTGGAAAAACTGGGCAGCATGTGGCGGAAGATGATGCGACCCTCGGAGGCGCCGTCCAGCCGCGCGGCGGTGACGAACTCTTCGGTGCGCAGACTCAAAAACCGGCCACGCACCACCCGCGCCAACTGGGCCCAGCCGGTCAGGGACAAGATCAGGGTGATCATGAAGTAGTTCAAAGTCGCTGGCCAGTTTTGTGGCACTGCGGCAGAAGCTGCCAGCCAGATCGGTATGGTGGGCAGGGACAGCACCAGCTCGATCACCCGCTGAATGACAAAGTCAATGCGCCCGCCGTAATAGCCAGAGATGCCGCCCAGCACAATGCCAATGGACAGGGCCAGGAGCACGCCCACCAGCCCCACCGAGAGCGAAATCTGGGTGCCCAACATGATGCGGCTGAAGACGCAACGCCCGAGCCGGTCGGCGCCAAAAAAGAACAGGGGTTGACGCGCCTCTTGAGAGGCGAACAGATGCAGGCGCGAATTGAACAGGCCCAGCACCGAGTACTCGTAGCCCTGGCCGAACATCTGCAAATACACCTTGCGGCTCAGGTCTTCCTGGTAGACCGAGGCCAGGGTCTGTGGATCACGCTTGAGCACATAGGGGTGTATGTAAGGCTGCAGCGACCACCCCCCTTCGGCCGAGGTGTCGATCAGGTGCAGCGCTTGGGGCGGATGAAAGGCAGTGCGCACATTTTGTTGAGACGGGTCATTCACAGCAAAAAAACCTGGCACTACCGCCACCAGGTACAGCGCCAGAGTCACCACCAGGCCAGCCATGGCCAAGCGATGGCGCTTGAAGGCCCACCACACCAACTGCCATTGGGAGGCCACAGCCAGGCGGCTCGCCCCCTCGCTCAGGCTCTGCGGCTCCGGCTTGAGCAGGCTTGCGCTATTCAAGGCGAATACGCGGATCAACCAGCGCCAACAAAATATCACTCACCAGGGAACCGAGCACGGTCAGCAGGCAAATCAGCAAAATAAAGGCGCCGGCCAGGTACATGTCCTGGCTCATCAAAGACTGCAGCAGCAGCGGCCCTGCCGTGGGCAGACTCAGCACAATGGCCACGATGATGGAGCCCGAGACCAGGTTGGGCAGCAACCAGGCGATGGTCGATATAAAGGGGTTGAGCGCCAAGCGCAAGGGGTACTTGACCAGCAACGCAAACTCGGACAAGCCCTTGGCCCTGGCGGTGGTGACATAGGCCTTGGGCAACTCGTCGAGCATGTTGGCGCGCATCACCCGAATCAGGCTGGCGGTGCCGGAAACCGCCAAAATAAGCACTGGAATCCACAGATGGGACAGCAGGTCAAGGGTTTTGGCGAGGCTCCAGGGCGCGGTCAGGTACTCCTCAGAAAACAGGCCGCCCACGTTTTGGCCAAACTTCACAGCGGCGACGTACATCAGCACCAAAGCCAGCAAAAAACTCGGCACGGCCAGCCCGATGAACGACAGGCCGGTCACGACATAGTCTGCTATTGAGTATTTCTTGACTGCGGAGAACACCCCCACCGGCAAGGCAATACCCCAGGTGAGCAGCAGCGCCGAGAAGGTGAGCAGCAGGGTCAGGGCCATGCGCTCCCAAATCAGGTCACCGACTGGCTGCTGCCATTCAAAACTCAGCCCAAAGTCTCCATGCAAGACGATATTGGAAATCCACTTCCAATACTGAACCACCATGGGCTGGTCCAGGCCAAAGCGGTTGCGCAAATCGGCTGCGGTGTTTTGATCGATGACCTCGTTGGAGGCCGCCAGTGTGGCGATGTAGGTGGTGACATAGTCGCCGGGCGGCAGCTGAATCAACACAAAAGACAAAAAGCTGATGGCCAGCAGGAAGGGCACCATCCACAGGAGTCGCTTGACAATAAAAATCAACATGCAGTGAATTTTCTGGAGGACTGGCGCCCGTTAGACAAGCGCTCTTGGGCAGGCGCCAAACTCGGCGCCTGCCACCCCTTGCAAGACTTTAGGTCCGGGTAAAGAAGAACTGCTGCGGCAAGGCTGGGGCAGGATTGGGCCAGGCCCAGGCATTGGGATAGCTTTTGGGCACATTTTGCAAATTGTTCTTGACAATGCCGAAGGTGTTGACTGCCAAGCACACGCCAATGGTCTCAAAGGCGTCGGCGCATAAATCGAACACCTGCTTCATCAACTCGCCACGCTTTTTCAAGTCGGCCGTGGCACGGGCATCATCGTAGAGCTTCATGCGCTGCTTTTGGTTGGCCGGCGGCTCTTGGCCGTCCTTGCCACCTGACACATACCACTGGGTCCAGGGCAATCCGTAGCGCGAGCCCTGGGTGTGCTGGGCAAAATAGTCACGGGCATCGAGCATAGGGTCCAGCCCGCCCGGGCCCGGCCAGGTGGCGGCGTCATGCTCGTTGCTGTCGCCGCGGGTGTAGTAGAGGGCCCGCTCGATGGTGTTGACCTTCATGTCCACCCCGATTTCGGCCCAGTGGCGCTTGACCAGCTCCAGGCTGTCAACCGCATCGGGGTAGAGGGTGGGAATCACATCGATAGAGAAAAACACCCTTTGGCCGTCCGGGCGCAGCCGGAACTTTTGTGCGTCCCGCTTGCTATAGCCAATACGATCGAGTATGTCGTTGGCCGACTTGGGATCGTGTTTGGTGAATTGCGTGGCGAGTTTTTCATTGAACCAGGGGTGCCCCGGCCGCGGGCCGGTTTGAAAGGGCTCGGACTGCCCGAGGTAGACCAGATCGATGATTTCCTTGCGGTTGATGCCCAAGGAGAGGGCCTGCCGGAACTCCTTGTTGGCAAACATGTCGCGCATCTTGGGGTCTTTGTGGGTCATGTTCAGGTAAATCTGCACCTGCTGTGCGCCGGAAGCCACCAACTCGACCAAGCGGTAGCCGCCTTTTTGCATGTTTTGCGACAGGGTAGGCTTGTTTTGCAAAGAGTCAATGTGCCGCTCTTGGATGTCGAGCTTGCCCGACAGGGCATCGAGCATCAGCGACTCGACATCTTGGGCAATGCCGAAGTTCAGTCGGTCGATGTAGGGCAGTTGTTGACCGGTCTGGTCAACCTGCCAAAAATAAGCGTTGCGCTCCATCACCACCCGGGTGACCCCGCCTGAATAGGCCTCGGTCACCACCCAGGGGTCCAGCGTGGGCTTGTCCACATTGCCCCAGCGCGACGGGATTTCGATGTCGCCGCATTTGTTGCGGAACAGGGAAGCCCAGTCGGACATATTGGCCGCCTTGGCAAGCGCCGCCACGTTGGAGTTGTACTTGGGGTGAAACTGGCTGCAATAGTGCTTGGGAAACAGTGTCGGGTACTGGCCCAGCGGTGTGGCGAGTTGCTCCAAAAACAAGGCATAGGGCGTGGCAAAGGTGAACTTCACCGTGGTGTCGTTGACCTTGGTCACCACCGCTGGCTTGTTGGCGATCACCAGGGTCGAGGGCACTGATTTGTACAGCTCGGTGTTTTTGGCACAGTCCTCGATCGAAAAAACAATGTCATCGGCACTGAACGGTTTGCCGTCCGACCACTTCATGCCGGGGCGCAGGGTGAAGGTGAACTCGGTGGAGTTGGCATTGACATCCCACTTGGATGCGACACAGGGAAGCACCTCAGTGAACGCCAGATTCCAGCGCACCAGGCCCTGGTTACCGACCATGCGCAAAATGCCGTTGTGGTCGGAGCTGCCGCGCAGGCCGCGCCGCAGGGCGCCGCCGTAGGTGCCCACTTTTTCAGCCTGAACGACCAGTGGGGCCGATGGCAAACGCTGCGCCAGCGCCGGCAATTTGCCTTCGCTCACCAACTTGGCCAAAGCCGGCGCCTCTTTGCCGGCTTGCGCCCAGGCTGCGCTGCCTACTCCGGCCAGGGTGACAGCCCCGGCAAAGCCTTTGAGAACCTGCCGGCGCCCGGGGCTGCGGGGGCTTGATGAACGGGGGGATGACTTCATGTCTGTACTCCAACAAGGTTTGAAAAAATAACTGTCAGCCGGATTTGGCGGCTTGGCCAACTGGCAATTGAGCCGGCCAGCCAACAGACGAACTTTGTCTGACAATAAACGGAGTGTCAAGACTTTTTGACTCAGTAGAAACCCTAGATCGGCCAAATAAGTTTCAAAAACCGAGCACATAGCACTTGCAACCAAGAAATAATGGTGCTAAATTGTCAGGCAACTGTAAATTCGTCATACATCTTTGCGGCCTAGGCTGCTCTTACCCATGAAAACTTCCGCGCTGCACCTCCATGAGCTTGCCGAATCGGTGCTGGCGGTGCCGCCGCTGGCCAGGCAGGCAGACCTGAGCATCGCAGAGGCGCCCAACCGGCGCTTGATCAAACACATCGAGGCCGGCGGCATCCGCACCCTGCTGTATGGCGGCAACGCCAACCTGTACCACATGCCGCTGCGCGAATACCCCGCCCTGCTGGACTTGTTGGCCGACGCTGCCGGACCGCAAACCCGGGTCATACCCTCGGTGGGACCAGACTTTGGCAAGATGATCGAGCAGGCGCCCATGCTGCGCGATTCGGGCTACCAGACCGCCATGGTGCTGCCCATGCAGGGCCTGAGCACTTCCGAAGGCGTGGCCGAGGGCATCGCGCGGTTTGTCGACATCGCCGGCATACCTGTGACCCTGTACATCAAGAGCGAGCAGTACATCGACCTCGACCGACTCGAGCGCCTGGTGGCTGACGGCTTGGTGCTGTGCGTCAAATACGCCATCCCGCGCAGCGACCCTGATACCGACCCTTTTTTGCAGGCCATGCTCGAGCGGATTTCAGCCCAGCGCGTGGTCAGCGGCATGGGCGAGCGCCCGGTTTTATCGCATGTGGGGCGGTTTGGCATGGCGTCTTTCACCACCGGCTCTGGCTGCATCGCGCCAAACTCCTGCAGCGCCCTGCTGCGCGCCCTGCAGGGCTCAGACATCGCCAGCGCCCAGCCGCTGCACGCTCGCTTCTTGCCGCTGGAGACCCTGCGCGACTCGGTGTCTCTGATTCGTGTGCTGCATGACGCGGTCAGCCTGTGCGGGATTGCCGACATGGGGCCGCAGCTGCCTCTGCTGAGCGCCTCACCGGCCGAGATGATGGGGCAGATCGAAGCCACGGCCCGGCGCCTGCTGGCATCTGAGACTGCTGCCTGACGAGCGCACGATGCCATGACGCAGCTCCGCGCCACAGAAGGACTGGCAGACCGGGTTTACCGGGAGCTGCTGGCGCTGATCATCCAGGGCGACTTGCAAGAGGGCGACAGGCTGTCGACCGAACAGGCCATTGCAGACCAGTTCAAGACCTCTCGGCCAACCGTGCGCGAAGCCCTGTCGCGCCTGCGGGCCGACGGCATCATCGCCAGCCGCCAAGGCGCAGGCACCTTTGTCACGCGCCGGCCAGACCCCGATTTACCCCGCTTCATGCCACTGGAGTCACTCTCCGATGTACGGCGTTGCCTGGAATTTCGCATCGTCATCGAGGGCGGGGCGGCGGCTTTGGCAGCAGAAATGGCCGATGAGGCAGACCTGGCGCAGATTCAGGCTGAACTCGCCCTGCTGCAGACCGCTGTGAGCCAAAACAGCCTGGGCGTGCAGGAGGATTTCGGTTTTCACCTGGCCATCGCCCGGGCCAGCAAAAACCAGTTTTTTGTCTCTGTCATTGCCAGTATCGAGTCCCATGTGGTGTTTGGCATGGACCTGCTGCGACGGTTCTCGCTCAGCAAAAGTCATGAGCGCCTGATCGGCGTTCAGGCCGAACATGTGGCCGTGGTCGAGGCCATCCTGCAGCACGACAGCACAGCGGCTGAGGCGGCCATGCGGCGGCACCTTGAAAACACCCGCCGCCGTATGTTTGGCAGCTGACTCGGCTTTTTCCTGACCAACCCACCAAGGTGTATTCATGATCTCACGCCTGTTACTCACCGGAGCCGCCGGCAACCTCGGCCGCCACCTGCGCAGCAGCCTGCGCCCCTATGTCCAGCACATCCGCTTGTCTGACATCTCCGCCATGGCGCCGGCCGAGGCCGGCGAAGAGCTTGAGGTCTGCGATCTGGCCAACAAACAGGCGGTTGACCGCTTGGCGCAAGGCTGCCAGGCCATCGTCCACCTCGGCGGCTTGGCCAACGAGCATTCTTTTGAGGCCATCGTCGAAGCCAACATCAAAGGCGTGTTGCATGTCTACGAAGGGGCGCGCCGCCACGGCGTCGAGCGGGTGGTGTTTGCCAGCTCCAACCATGTGGTGGGCTTTCATCGGCAGGACGAGTTTTTGGCCACCGATTGCAGCCGCCGGCCCGACACCTATTACGGCCTGTCCAAGTCGTTTGGCGAAGATGTAGCCCAGTTTTATTGGGACCGCTACGGCATACAGAGCGCCAGTCTGCGGATTGGCTCGGCCTTTCCCGAACCCAAAGACCGGCGCATGCTGCACACCTGGATGAGCTACCGCGACCTGACCGAATTGATTCGCTGCTGCCTGTTCGCGCCACAACTGGCGCACACCATCGTCTACGGCATGTCAGACAACCGCGACCCTTGGTGGACAAATGCCCGCGCCGCCCACCTGGGCTTCATACCCCAAGACAGCTCCGAACCCTTCCGCGCCGAACGCGAACAGCAAAGCCCGCTGCCGCCAGACGACCCCGCCCGCATCTACCAAGGCGGCGCCTTCGTCAAACTCGGTCCCTTCAACTGAACTAATTGGGGTCAGATTCCAATTAAATTTACATTTCAAACTTGGAGAAATAATTGGAATCTGACCCCAATTAAATTGATGACACGAAAAAAACCTGAGGAATTGCGCAGCCACCGGTGGTACGGGGTGAAGGATTTGCGGTCGTTTGGGCATCGCTCGCGTACCGCGCAGATGGGCTACCACCGCAGCGACTATGCGGGCAAGCCGGTGATTGCCATCATCAACACCTGGAGCGATATCAACCCCTGCCACAGCCACTTCAAGCAGCGGGTAGAGGAAGTCAAGCGGGGGGTGTGGCAGGCAGGGGGCTTCCCGGTGGAGATGCCGGCGATGTCGCTGTCTGAGCCGTTTCAAAAACCCACCACCATGCTCTACCGCAACCTGCTGGCGATGGAGACTGAAGAATTGCTCCGCTCTTACCCCGCCGATGGCTGCGTGCTGATGGGTGGCTGCGACAAGACCACACCAGCCTTGGTGATGGGCGCCTTGTCGATGAACCTGCCGAGCATTTTTGTGCCAGCCGGTCCGATGCTGCGGGGCGACTACAAGGGTGCAGCTTTGGGCAGCGGCAGCGACACCTGGAAATACTGGGCCGAGCTGCGTGCCGGCAACATCAGCGAGCAGGATTGGCAGGATGTCGAGGACGGTATTGCCCGCAGCCCTGGCCACTGCATGACCATGGGCACTGCCAGCACCATGACCAGCGCGGTGGAGGTGCTGGGCTTGACCCTGCCCGGGGCTGCTTCGATACCGGCGCCCGACTCCCGCCATGCCCAAATGGCCAGCCTGAGCGGCAAGCATGTGGTCGAGATGGTCTGGCAGGACATCAAGCCGCTTGATTTTTTGACCCCCGCATCGTTTGACAATGCGGTCACCACGGTGCTGGCTCTGGGCGGCTCCACCAACGCCATCGTGCACCTGATTGCCATGGCCAAGCGGGCCGGCATTGGTTTGACACTGGACCGCTTTGACCAACTCGCACGCCGTACGCCGGTGCTGGCCAACCTGCGCCCGGGTGGCAAGTTTTTGATGGAAGATTTTTTTTACGCAGGGGGCCTGCGGGCCTTTCTGACCCGCTTGACAGACCTGCTGGATTTGAACCAAAACACCTGCGTTGGCAAGACCTTGGGCGACAACATCGCGGGTGCCGTGGTGCACAACGACGAGGTCATCCTGCCGCGCGACAAACCCCTGCTGCCGAACGACGGGCTGGCCATTTTGCACGGCAACCTGGCACCCGATGGTGCTGTCATCAAACCCGCTGCCATGGAGGCGCATTTACGCCAGCACACGGGGCCTGCGCTGGTGTTCAAAGACTACCAAGACATGGCCGAGCGTATCGACGATCCGAACTTGGATGTTGATAAAAACAGCGTCTTGGTGCTGCAAAGCGCCGGACCCCAGGGCGCGCCTGGCATGCCCGAATGGGGTCAGTTACCGATCCCGCAAAAACTGCTCAAGCAGGGGGTGCGCGACATGCTGCGTATCAGTGATGCCCGCATGAGCGGCACCAGCTACGGGGCCTGTGTTTTGCATGTCACACCGGAATCCCATATTGGCGGCCCGCTGGCCTTGGTGCGCGATGGCGACATGATCCAGATCGATGTCCAGGCCCGCCGGCTTGATCTGCTGATCGGTGATGCCGAGCTGGCACAGCGCCGCGCCGCCTGGCAGGCGCCAAGCGTCAAGTTCACGCGGGGCTATGGCAAGCTCTACCTCAAGCATATCCAGCAGGCAGACAAAGGCTGCGATTTTGATTTTTTGGAGCCCGATGATGAATCTGCCAGACAGCACCTGCCGCCGGGCGAGCCTGAGATACATTGAGGCCCTCTCTGTTCTCTGGCAAGGAGCCAAACATGCATCCTGATGTGTCCTACCCGCGCGAGCCCGATACGCCAGTCTCGCACCTGCCCTTCAGC
>CAMATS010000005.1 GCA_945861195.1 Rhodoferax sp. OV413 | reverse complement strand
TGGCGGTTCAACAACAGCTACCCGGCCTCGCGCCCGGAGTCGGTGCAGATCCGCACCTTTGCGGCCGATGTGGAAAAACGCACTGGCGGCAAGCTCAAGATCTCGGTCTCTGAGGGTGGTGCCCTTGGCCTCAAGGATGCCGATGCCATGCGCTTCATGCAGACCGGCACGCCCGAGCTGGGCTTCATCTGGCCCCCGTTCTTGGGTCGTGACGCGCCCGCCCTGGCCAATATTTATGTTTATGGCCTGGTGGCGAATGCCGATGAGCACCTCAAGGCCCTGCCGGCCCTGAAGGCAGTGCTCAAGGAAGGGATCGCCAAATGGAATATCGAGGTGCCGGGCTTCCTCGGCTTCTCGATCGTGGACGCCGCGCTGTTTTGCCGTGAGCCTGTCAAGACGCTGGAAGAGCTTAAGAAGAAAAAGCTGCGGGTCGGCAGCCGTGAGCAGGTGGAAACCTTCAAAAGACTGGGTGTAGCTGCCCAGATCGTGCCGCAAAACGAGTTGTATGCGGCGCTACAGACCGGCGTGGTGGATTGCGCCCTGTACGCACCACGATTCGCCAACTCCATCTCGCTGCAGGAGGTGGCCAAGCACGTTACCCCCACGGGCTTCCCGTTCCCGCCGGCCCCCTACGCCCTGATGGCCCACAAAGCCAAATGGGCCGCCTTGCCGGCCGACCTGAAGAAGGGCTTTCTCGACGCGGTGACAGAACTCGAACGTGTTAGTTTCAATTTCGATGCCGACACGGCGACCGAGGCCGCCTCGCGTGACAAGCTGCAGAGTCAGGGTGTGACCTACCACCCGGCCCTGCCAGTTGCTGACAAGGCGGCGATCCGCCGGTCTGCCCTGGAGACCTGGGACGTGCTGGCCAAGGAAACCGGCGCCGATGCCATTGCCTACCGCCAGAAGGTACTGGACGCCCTGCCGAAATGATGGCGCAGCCGCCGCTGACCCCGGCGCCTTGGGTAGCCGCTCTGGAGCGGCTCTGGCGCGGCCTGGCGTTGATGCTGGCCGTGCTCGGGGCTGGTGCCCTGGCCGGCATCTTTGTGCTGGTGCTGGGGGCCGTGGTGATGCGCTACGGTTGGGGTCGCCCGCTGGCCCTGACCGAGGAACTGTCTGGCCTGCTCATGACCATAGCGGTTTTTGCGTTGCTGCCGATCACGGTGCTCAACGAGCTCAACATCCGCGTCAGCCTGGCCAGCGAGCGCTTGCCGCCGCGCCCCAAGCGGCTGCTGTTTGTGCTGGGGCAGTTCGTGCTGCTGGCTTTTGCGGTGGTCTTTGTCCAGCACGCTTGGGCAATCAGCGCCTTCACTTCGCAACTCAAGCTGATGTCCGAGCAATCGCGCCTGCCACTGGCGCCTTTCCTGTGGCTGGCAACGATGTCCATGGCGCTGACCGGCGCCATTGCCCTGTGGCGCGCCTGGCAACCCTTTTCGGGTGATGCCACACCGGAGGTCATGGTATGAGCTGGGGCTTGATGGGGCTGTTTTTCTCGGCCAGCATCCTGTCGGGTGCGGTGCTGGGTGCCGCTTTGGGTCTGACCGGCTTTGCCATTTTGCACTTCATGGGAGGCGGTGCGACACAGCTGGGGGTGCAGGCCGTTTTCAACGTCTTTGGCGAGTTCACCCTGACCGCCATTCCCCTGTTTATCCTGCTGGGCGATGTGCTGGTGGCCAGCGGCCTGGCGGGCGGCGTGTACCATGCCCTGTCGCCGCTGTTTGCCCGGGCCCGTGGCGGCCTGTTGCACACCAATATTGCGGTGTGCACCGTCTTTGGCGCTGTCAGTGGTTCGTCCATGTCGGTGTCTGCGGCGGTTGGTGCTGTGGCTTACCCCGAGTTGTCTCGGCGCGGCTATGCGCCGCGGCTGGTGGTGGGCACCCTGGCTGCTGGCGGCACGCTCGGTCTGCTGATACCGCCCAGCCTGTCGCTGCTGATTTACGGCGCCCTGACCGACACCTCGATCGGCAAACTGTTTCTGGCCGGCGTGCTGCCTGGTCTGTTGATGGCGCTGATCTTTATGGCCTACGTCGAGTGGTCGGCCCGGCGCAACCCGAATGAGGTGCCGCAGGAGCAGCCCCAGCCCTGGGGGCCGACCCTGCGCGCGACCCTGGCACTGTGGCCCATTGCGGTGCTGATTCTGTCAGTGCTGGGCAGCCTGTTTGCGGGTATCGCGACCCCGACCGAATCGGCTGCGGTGGGTGTGGCGGCCGCCACCCTGCTGGGTTTCACCATGGGCGACCTCAATTGGAGCCGCTTCCTCAAGACCTTCATGAACTCGGCCCGCACCTTTGCCGTTATCGCGCTGGTCTTCATGGGGGCGGTGATTCTGGCGCAGTCGATCAGCGTGTTGCAGATACCGCAAAAATTGCTGGCCAGCATTGCCTCGGTGGGTCTCTCGCCCCTGTTGATGCTGGCCCTGGTGATGGTGATCTATCTGCTGCTGGGGATGGTGTTTGACGGCCTGTCGATGATGGTGATGACCCTGCCAGTGGTGTTTCCGCTGCTGACCGCTCTGGGCTTTGACGCCGTCTGGCTCGGTGTGGTGGTGACCATGATGATCGAGATCGGCATGCTGACACCGCCCGTGGGCATGAACCTGTTTGTGTTGGTGGGCATCAGCAAAGGCAAGGTCAGCCTGGGCGAAGCGGCCCACGGCGCCCTGCCTTTTTGGCTGCTGCTGTTACTGGGGGTGCTGCTGCTGACCTGGCTGCCCGGCATTGCAACCTGGCTGCCCGGTTTGTCGTACGCCTGAGAAAAGGGAAACTTATGAGTGATGTCAATCGGGCCCGCGCCCAACGCCTGCTGGGCGCGCAACAGTTGGACGCCGTGGTGGTGTCCAAACCGGAGAGCTTCTCCTGGGCGACCGGGGCACCGGCCGGAGTTGCCGCGTTCTTTCGGCGCGCCGGTGCTGCGATGGCGTTGATACCGACCGCCGCCACGGCGCCGGTCGCGGCGGTTTGCACCGAGCTCTTCGCTGCGCCGGCCCGCGCGGCGCTGGGGCCGGCCCAGGTTCACACCCACCCGGATTGGGTGGAGACCGCCGATATCCGGCCCTGGCTTGACACAGACCTGGGCGCGGCCGAGCTGGCTGAGCGAGCCTTTGCCAAGGCCGCCCGCCCGGCCGGGTTTGAGCGTCCTGCGGCGTTTGACGCGCGGCAGGCCTTCCTGGCCTTGGGCGATCTCTTGAAGGCGCGCGGCCTGTCCCAGGCCCGCATTGGCCTTGATCTGGATTTTTGGCCGGTGGCTGATTTTGAGTTGCTCAAAGCCGTGCTGCCACGGGTTCAATGGCGCGATGCCAGCCAAGTGCTCGGGCAGATCAAGGCCGTCAAGTCACCGGCTGAAATTGCCCGGCTGACCCAGGCGGCGCTGATTGCCGAAGCCGGCATACACCACGCCTTGGCGGCCGTGCATGAGGGCATCCACCGCGACGCCATTGCTGCGGCCTGGCGCGCGGGCGTTGCGCTTGAGACGAAGCGCTTGGGCGTAACGCTCAGCGGTCAATGGGAATACACCACCGTCGGGCCGCTGCCCTGGGCCGGCGGTGCCTGCTTGCAGCGTGGCGACGTACTCAAATTTGATGTCGGCTGTGTGGTGCAGGGCTACAGCTCCGACAGTGGCCGCACCTACACCCTGGGCCCGGCCAGACCGCGCACGCGCGAGATCATGGCCGCCTTGAGTGATGCTTTTTCAGCTGGGCTGGAGGTGCTCAAACCCGGGCATCTGATGCGCGAGGTGCATGCCGGGGCGACGCGTGCCATGCAGCGCGCCGGCTTCAGCCGGTTCAGCCGCGGCCACTTTGGCCACAGCCTGGGGCATGACACATTTTGCGAGGTCCCGCCTTTTTTGTCCTCCCAGGCCGACGAGCCGCTGGAGGCCGGGATGGTGCTGGCATTCGAAACCCCGTTTTATGTGGATGGCGAGGGGGGCTTCATCATCGAAGACCAGTTCCTGATCACCGCGCAGGGCGCCCAAGCCGCCTGGTCATTGCCGCGCGAACTGGGCTGCCTGCCCCTGTGACCAACTCGTATGGTCAAAAAATCCATCTGAGCCAATTTCCAGAAAAGAACCGGCGTTTTGACTGCCCCTGCCAACGACAAAAGCCCATTGGCAAAAACAAAACCTGAATTTGCGCCACCAAAACCGCAGCCCAAACCAGCACAGGCAGCCGCAGCGCCCGGTCTAAACGATCCAAGCGCCCTGCCCTAGACCGTGGCAGACTAAGCAGAGACCGTGGGCAGGCGTTTTTGATTTTTTGACCACACAGGAACAGGCACTGAGACGCCGAGATATTTTTGTACGCCGCAGACCGAGTTGACGGCGTCCATGGCCTCGCCGTCAGTTCAGGCGCGCGCCGGTCCCCGAACCGAACACGTGCACCGCCTCGGCTGGCACCGAAAAGCCGATCTGCGAACCATCCGCGAATCCTTGCGACCCGGCCACCTGGACCACGACGACCTGCCCCTCGAAGCTGCCATGCAAAAGGCGCGTGGCGCCCAGCTCTTCCACGAAGTCGACCGCCATGCGATGCCCTTGGTCGGATGCAGCGAAGGCGACGATGTCTTCCGGGCGCAGGCCCACGATGACTTCACTGCCCTCGGCCTGCCCCGGCTTTAGGCCGAGGACCGGCAGGACCATGCCGCCGATACGCACCCCCCCGCGCTCCAGCCGGGCCTTCAGCATGTTCATCGGCGGGGAGCCGATGAACCCTGCGACGAAGGTGGTCTGGGGCCGGCGATAAATTTCGGTTGGCACGCCCACCTGCTCGATCTGCCCGCCGTTCATCACGACCAGCTGGTCGGACAAAGTCATGGCCTCGACCTGGTCGTGCGTCACATAAATCGACGTGACCCCCAACGCACGCTGCAAGCGCTTGATCTCGACGCGCATCTGCACGCGCAGCTTGGCATCCAGGTTGGACAGCGGCTCGTCGAACAGGAACACTTGCGGCTTGCGCACGATGGCCCGGCCCATGGCGACGCGTTGGCGCTGCCCGCCGGAGAGCTGGCGCGGGCTGCGCTGCAAGAACGGTTCGATGGCCAGAATCTTCGCCGCCTCGGCCACGCGCGCGCGGATCTCGACCTCAGGCGTCTTGCGGTTGCGCAAGCCGTAGGCCATGTTGTCGTAAACACTCATGTGCGGGTAGAGTGCGTAGTTCTGGAACACCATCGCGATGTCCCGGTCGGCCGGCCCCACCTGGTTGACCAAACGCCCGCCAATGCTGCACTCGCCGCTCGTAATGGTTTCGAGCCCGGCCACCATGCGCAGCAATGTCGACTTACCGCAGCCGGAGGGCCCGACGAGCACGCAGAACGAGCCGTCGGGAATGTCGACGCTGACCCCTTTGACCGCTTCGACGTTGCCTGCGTAAACCTTGCGGATATTGTCGATCTTGACTGCTGCCACGCTTATTTCTCCTGATCGACCAGGCCCTTGACGAAGAGCCGCTGCATAAGCACCACCACCGCCACCGGCGGAAGCATGGCCAGCATCGCCGTTGTCATGGCCAGCTGCCACTCGGTGAGCGCGTCGGCGGTCACGATCATCTTCTTGATGCCGATGACGATGGTCTGCATGGAGTCCTTAGTCGTGATCAGCAGCGGCCACAGGTATTGGTTCCAGCCATAGATGAACTGGATCACGAAAAGCGCCGCGATCGTCGTCAGCGAGAGCGGCAGCACCGTATCCTTAAAGAAACGGAACGCGCCGGCGCCATCGATCTTGGATGCCTCGAGCAGCTCGTCGGGGATGGTCATGAAGAACTGCCGGAATAGCAGCGTACCGGTGGCCGAAGCGATCAGCGGCACCGCCAGACCGTGGTAGGTGTCAAGAAAGCCCAGGTCCGCGACCACCTTGAAGGTGGGGAAGATGCGTACTTCCACGGGCAGCATCAGCGTGACGAATATCAGCCAAAACGCGGTCATGCGCAGCGGGAAGCGGTAGTAAACGACCGCGTAGGCCGACAGGATGCAGATGGAGATCTTGCCAAACGCGATCGCCAGTGCCATCACGAGCGAGTTGAACATCATGTTGAACACCGGCTCGCGCGTCGATGACGAGGTACCCACAAAAAGGGTGCGGTGGTAGTTCTCCAGCAGGTAGGGGCCCGGGTACAGCGGCAGCTTGCCGTTGATGATGGTCGACGCGTCCCAGGTGGAGGCGACGAAGGTGATGTACAGCGGGAAGGCGACGATCAGCACCCCCAACGTCAGGATGACGTAGGCCAGGAAATCCCCGAAGCGGCGGTCCTCGACCATCAGTAGTTCACCTTGCGTTCGATGTAGCGAAACTGGATCGCCGTGAGCGCGATGACCAACACCAGCAGGATGACCGATTGTGCGGCCGAGCCCCCCAGGTCCGAGCCACCCTTGCCGTCGGCGTAGACCTTGTACACCAGTGTCTCGGTCGCACCGGAGGGGCCACCTCCGGTGACCGTGTCGATGATGCCAAAGGTGTCGAAGAACACGTAGACGACGTTAACCACGAGCAGGAAGAAGGTAGTGGGCGACAGCAACGGGAACACGATTGTCCAGAACCGCCGCCAGGGACGGGCGCCGTCGATGGTGGCCGCCTCGATCACGCTCTTGGGAACAGACTGAAGGCCGGCCAGGAAGAACAGGAAGTTGTAGCTGATTTGCTTCCAGACCGCAGCCATGATGACCAGCGTCATGGCCTGGTTGCCATTGAGCAGCGGGTTCCAGTCATAACCGATGGAGTGCAGGCCCCGGGCCACCATGCCCAGCGAAGGGTTGAACATGAACATCCACAACACGCCGGCAATCGCCGGGGCCACGGCATAGGGCCAGATCAACAGCGTGGTGTAGACCTGGCTGCCGCGGATCTGCCGATCGGCCATCACTGCGAGCAGCAGTGCGATGGACAGCGAGAAAAAGCCCACAAAGACCGAGAACAGCACCGTGTTCATCAAGGCCTTGTAGTACTCAGGCTTGCTTAACAGCAACTGGTAGTTCTCGAACCACACGAAGTCGGTCGAGGTGCCGAAGGCATCCTGCAGCAGGAAGGACTGCCACACGGCCTGGCTCGCCGGCCAGTAGAAGAACACGAGCGTGATGAAGAGCTGCGGCAGCAGCAGCATACCGGGGACCAACCAGCCTTGAAAGTGGGCGTTCTTGGTCACAAGGCAGCGATCATGGACAGTCTAGACAACGCGACACCCGACAGCAAGCGTGTCAGGTGTCGCCTAGGTGTGTACGCGTGTGGCTACAAGGCTGGCCTTCCCTTCGAGGCGCGGGAGCAGGCCAGCTGGCTTCATCGGGTGACGGTCCGCTCGAACTGGCGCAGCGTCGTGTTGCCACGCTCCACAGCCGCGTCCAGTGCTGGCTTGGGCGCCTTTTGGCCATTGAGTGCCGACTCGATCTCCTCGGCCCAAATGTCGCGGATCTGGACCAAGCCACCGAAACGCAGGCCACGGGAATTGTCCGTCGGTACTTTGTTATTGAGCTGAATCAACGGTGTTTCCAGGTGCGGGTTTTGCTTGTAAAAATCGGTGGCCTTCACCTTAGCATAGGCCGCCTTGGTGATCGGAAGGTAGCCCGACTCCGTATGCAGCTTCACCTGACGGTCGACATTGGACAGGAACGTGAAGAACTTGGCCACGCCCTTGTACTCGTTGGAGCTCTTCCCACCCATCACCCACAGCGAGGCGCCACCGATGATCGAGTTCTGCGGCGCACCCTGCACGTCAGGGTAGTAGGGCATGGGGGCGTTGCCCCAGTCGAACTTGGCATTGGCCTTCACATTGCCAAAGAACGCCGACGAGGTCATGAAGATCGGGCATTCACCCGAGGTGAAGCGACCCTCGCCAGTGTTGGTGCGGCCAGAGTAGGAGAACACGCCCTCCTTTTGCAGGTTCACCAGGTTGGTCAGGTGGTTGACATAGAGCGGCGCGTTGATCTGGAAGACGGTGTCAAAGCCGTCCATGCCATTGGCCTTGGTGCCAATCGGCGTGTTGTGCCAGGCTCCAAGCTGCTCAACATTCAGCCAGGTGATCCAGGCGGTGGAGAAGCCGCACTTGTCGAAGCCGGCACCCTTGAGCTTGCGCGCTGCATCAAACACCTGGGGCCAGGTCTTCGGGGGCTCGTTCATGCCGATCTTCTTCAACGCGTCGCGGTTGTACCACATGACCGCCGACGAGGAGTTGAACGGGAACGAGAGCATCTCGCCCTTGGTTGTCGAGTAGTAACCGGTAATGGCAGGCAGGTAGGAGTTCGGGTCGAAGGACTCGCCTGCCTCCTTCATCATCTCCTGCACGGGCTTGATGGCGCCCTTGGCGCCCATCATGGTCGCGGTGCCCACTTCAAAGACCTGCATGATGTGTGGCGCACTGCCAGCGCGGAAGGCCGCAATGCCGGCATTGAGCGTGTCGGGGTAGCTGCCCTTGTAGGCCACCACCACCTTATAGTCCTTTTGGGCCGAGTTGAAGTCGTCCGCAAGGCGTACGATCACGTCGTTGTTGGCGCCCGTCATGGCATGCCACCACTGGATCTCAGTCTGGGCCAGGACGGCGCTTGCGCCCGCACCCAGCGCCAGAGCGAGGGTAAGTTTTTTCATCAACATAAGTTTTCTCCTTGTAACGTCCAACAGGAGATCCGTCGGCGCAGGGCGCGACGATGACAGGCCTCCGTGACAGTCTCGTGACATTCTAATGCCAGGACCCTGCGGGGGAAGCCCCGGCTCAGGCATCGTCAAAGCGGTATCCGACACCGTAGACCGAGCTGATGCCGGCCTCGCCGGTGCCGGCCTGTTCCAGCTTTCTGCGCAGGTTCTTGATGTGGCTGTCAATGGCGCGGTCGCTCACGTCGCGCAGGTCTTCGTGCACGGTGCCTAGCAGCCTGGCACGGGCAAACACCTGGCCGGGGCGGGACATCAGCAGACGCATCAGTCGAAACTCCAGCGGCGTCAGCGGCAGCGGCAGCCCACGCCACAGGATCTGCTGGCGCCCCTCATCAAGCGCAAAGGCCGCTGGTGCCAACCCTGTGGCAAGCCGACCCTCGCTGCGGCGAAGCAGCGCTTTGATGCGGGCCACCACCTCACGCGGGCTGAAGGGTTTGCAAACATAGTCGTCTGCGCCGGTGTCGAGGCCCAACAGCCGGTCGATTTCGTCCACCCGAGCGGTGAGCATGATGATGGGTACAGCCGAAAACGCTCGCACGGCGCTGCACACTGAGATACCGTCGAGACCGGGCAGCATGAGGTCCAGCAGGATCAGGGCCGGCGCCTGCTCTCGCACACTCGTGACCGCGTCCAACCCATTGCCGCACTGTGCGCTGGCAAAGCCATGCATGTGCAGGTAGTTGGCCAGCATATCGGCGATTTTGAGGTCGTCTTCAACAATAAGAATGGTGCGCGGTGCAGCCGGGGATGGCTGCGGCTGCTCGGGCGTCTGTGGTCTCATGCGCCGGCCTGTTTGCGCTCGGCCGTTTGCGGCTTCAAAGGCAGCGCCACCTCGATGGTCAGACCGCCCAGGGGCGAGGGCTTGGCCTGGACTTTGCCCTGGTGCGCCTGCACGATGGCGCGCACGATGGACAAGCCCAAACCACTGCCGTGCTGGCCAGTGCGGGTGCGTGCGATGTCGAGCCGGAAAAGCGGCTCAAACAGCCGGTGCAGGTGTTCGGCCGCAACCCCTGGGGTACTGTCTTCAACAGTCAACAAAACCACCTCCTGCTGCAAGCGCCAGCGCACCTGAATTTGCCCGGGGCTGCTGGTGTAGCGCAAGCTGTTTTCCAGCAGGTTGGACAGCAGTTGTTCGATACGGCCCCAGTCCCAGTGTGCAACCAGCGCTGGCGCACCTGCGTTAAAGCGCAGGTTCAGGCCTAGCTGGGTGGCGCGGGTGTCAAAGCGTCTGGTCATGCGCGCCAAGGCTTCGCTGATATCGCCTGCGGCAAAGGAGCAGCTGAGCTGGTTGATATCGGCCATGGACAGCATGTGCAAGTCATCCACCAGGCGGGTGAGTTGCGCCACCTCTTCGCGCAAACTGGCCATGACGCCAGGCGTGGGCGCACGTGCGCCGTCTTCAATCGACTCCATCTCTCCGCGCAATACTGACAGCGGAGTACGCAGCTCGTGCGAGATCTGGGCGATCCAGTGACGCCGCGAGGCCTCCATCGTGCCTAGAGACAGCGCCATGGCATTCACATCGGCCAGCAGCTGATCGATCTCCACGGCGCCTTGGCCCACTGCAGCTACATCGAGCTGCACCCCGGGCTCGCCGCGCGCGATGCGGTGGGTTGCCTGCTGCAGTTGACGCAGCGGCCGGCTCCAGCGGCCCGCCACCCACCAGGCCGCCAGCACGGCCAGCGCGATGGTTGCCAGGGCAGCCAACAAAAGGCCGGTGTACTGGCGTTGCAAAAAGCGCGCATCAAGCCCATCAGGTACGGCCTCAATGCTGAGCTCGACCGAGGCGACATCGGCACCACTGACCACCACGGCCCGCACTAAACGCCGCGCATCCAGCGGCTGGGGCCGGCCTGCCAACCAGTCGCCTTGGGCATCGCGAACCACGATGCGCTCGCCCAAGCTGCCACCTGGTCCACCCGGTGGTGGCGGTCTTCGCACGCGACCTGCACCCTCGCGCGGTGGCGGGGGAGGCGGCGGCATGGTGGACCAGCCAGGGGGTTCTAGCTCAGGTGGCGGCCGGCGCAGCGGCGGCCCATCCCGCGCGCCGAGGTCATAAAACTCGTCGACCAGTTCGCGCAGTGCCTGCCGATCACCATGGAGCCAGGCCATGCTGGGGTCGGCCACCGCGCGGCGCTCGACGAGTTGCACAAAGCGGGTGAGCTGCTCCTCATCGCGCAGGCGCATGTAATCAACAAAACCGCTGCGCAGGTTCCACAGGCTCAAACCGCCAACCAGTGCCACGGCCAGCACCACAGCGGCGGCGAGCAGCAGGGAGAGTTGGTGGGCAATTCGCAGATGCACAGGCGCTATCTTAGGCCGGTGCGGCAGGCTCAGGGAGGCCTGGCCCGGTAGCCGTCGCTGAGGGTTCGCAAAAAGGCCACGATGGCGTTGATGTCGGGCTCGCTGAGGGCCGGGCCCGAGGCCGCAGGCCGGTTGAATGGGGCTTTGACCACCTCGACGTTGTCAAGGTATTTGGCCGGCAAATCGTTGCTCAGCGCCTGGCCGTACCAAAACTGCGGGTTGCTGTTTCGGGTCGAGTAAAACCGCAGCACCGTAGGCAAATCCTTGAAAAAGCCGTTGTGCATGAAGGCCGGTCGCTCAGCCACGTTGCGCAGTGTTGGCATGCGGAATTTGCCGCAGAAGTTCTCAATCGTCAGGCCCGGCATCACGGTGCTGGGCAAGCTCGGGGGCGTGCGCTCTGGCCCGCACAGGCCCAGGTCAAAAAAGGCTGGGTCAGAATTTTTCGGGATCGCTGGGTTGCGCGGAATGCCATTGGCATAGAAGGTGAACTCCGAAAACGGCGAGTCTGCCGGTTTGCCACTGGCCGGGTTCATCAAATGGCAGGCCACGCAGTTGCCTTTGGCGGGGTCCATGAACAGCGCCATGCCACGCGCCTCGGTCTGGTTCAAGGTGGTCTCACCACGCACCATGGCGTCGTATTTAGAGCTGAAGGGCTGCAATCGAGCCCGCTCAAAGGCCGCAATAGCCAGCCCGATGGCGTTGAATGCGGCATCGGTGTTAGCAAAAATAGTGTTGCCAAACTCCTGCCGGAACAACTGTGCATAAGCCGATGCGGCGATCTTGTCTACAACGCTCTGGCGGCTGGGGTTGTTCATCTCCAAGGGGTTGAGCAGTGGGCCCAGGGCCTGCAATTCAGCAGAATCGGCGCGACCGTCCCAAAACAGCCCGCCGACTGCCTCGGTTTCGCCGTTGGCAGTCACAAAAGTCAGGGGCGTGGGAACCAGCCCCAGGTAGCTGTTGGTCATGGCATTGCGCAGGCCAACCGAAGCCGGCCTGCTGCCCACGGCCACGCCGTCACGCCCACCGTGGTTACCGGCAAAACCCATGTTGGCCTGGTGGCAGGCCGCGCAGGCAGTGCCGCGTGGCTCGGAGAGATTATCGTCAGTGAAGATGCGTTGGCCGAGTTCGGCACGGTCGCCGACCAGCACCCGGTTGCCCTGCGCACGGTTGGCGGCCGCGGCAATCTCTGGATCAACCGCGGTCTCGGCGCCACCGCCGCAGGCACTCAACAACACGGACATAGCCAAGCTCAGCAGCATTTGGCTTGCCCCGGGTTTGGGCCGAGGGCTGGTTTCAAGGCAAGAAGACATGGCGGGGTTCCTAAGGTTGGCAGCAGCAAGCGCCGCATGGGTGCACTGTGCTGGCCAACTGTGGAGGAACTGTGGAGAACACCGGGTATTCACCGCCCGCTTACAAGCATTTACAAGTCTTTACACCTCGCTGATCGGGGGCTCTGGCTGGGTCAAGGGCCGCCATGGGCCGGGGGTGCCTGCTCTGCGAAGCCGGTTTGTAACTCGTAGGCGTGGGCGATTCGGTACAGGGTGCTTTCTGCAAAGGGGCGTCCAATGAGTTGGAAGCCGCAGGGCAGCCCATTGGCGGTGGCGCCGCCCGGCACTGCCAGGGCTGGCAAACCCAGCACATTGACCGGGCGCATCAGGCGGGTGATCTCATTGAGAATGCGCATGGTGGTGGCGCCTCCCGAGACATCAACCTCAGACAGGCGTGGCACCTCCATCGGCAGCACCGGCGCCAACAGGGCGTCGCAGCGGTCAAACACCTTGGCACAAAAATTTCGCAACATCGGCCCGCGCAGCCGCTGCGCCTGGGCAAAGGCCTGGGCGGTGACCGCCAGCGTGCCTTGAATCCTGCCTCGGGTTTGCGGCGTGTAGCGCTGCGGGCAGTCGCGCATCCAGGCGCCGTGGATGGCGAGCACATCGCCCCAGGTCAAGAAAAAGCCGGCCGCGTTGATGGCGTCCAGGTCCGGCATATCGATCTCCACCACCGTCAGGCCCAGCCCGCGCAAGACTGCGCGCACGCGGTCCAGGCAGGCAATAACCTCGGGCTCCAGACCCCGGTCAAAATAGCCCTTGGGTATGCCGATGCGCAGGCCCTTGACCGGGCGCTGCAGCTGCCCGAGGTAATCGGGCACCGCTTGCTGCGCGGTGGACGGGTCGCGCGGGTCATGGCCCGCAATGATTGACAACATCAGCGCGTTGTCGGCCACGGTACGGGTTAAGGGGCCAACTGTGTCAAGCGACTGCGACAGGGGCATGGCGCCGGCGCGCGAGACCAGGCCGAAGGTGGTTTTCATGCCCACCAGGCCGCAAATTGCGGCGGGCAGGCGCACCGAGCCTGCGGTGTCCGAACCCAAGGCGCCATACACCACGCGGGCGGCCACCGAGGCGCCCGAGCCGCTCGATGAGCCACCGGTGATGTAGTCGGTGTTCCAAGGGTTGCGAACATCGCCCAAAAAAGCATTCTGGCCGGTCGGGCCATAGGCAAATTCGGTCATATTGAGGGTGCCGATCTGGATCGCCCCGGCGGCGTCCAGGCGCTCGAGTACGCCAGCCGTGGTGGGTGCGACCCAGTGCTGGCGGATTTCGCTGCCGCAACTCGAGACCAGCCCGGTGCGGTAAAACATGTCTTTGTGCGCCAGTGGCACGCCGTGCAAAGGCCCGCGCACCACGCCGCGGGCGATATCAGCATCACATTGCCGCGCGGCCGCCAGTGCTGTGGCTTCATCCAGACGCACAAAGGCGTTGAGCCGGGCCTGCGTGGCTTTGGCGGCGGCTATCGCCGCCTGGGTCAAGTCAAGTGATGAGACCTGGCCACTGCGCAGCGCCAGCGCTGCTGCCACCAAGCTGGCCGTGGCAGCAGCCGGGGGTGGCGCCATCGGCCCGGGGGCTGGCGCGTCACTCGGCGGTGGCGCGCGGTTCTCCTGTAGGGCAGCATACAGAGACAGGGTGTCCACATCAAAATCGAGCTCGGCGCTGGAGCGCTCAAGTGCGGCGTAAGCCGGTGCAGCCACCGCAGCGATTTCTGCTGCTCGGGTGTCGCTGACGGTCCAGCCGATCCGCTCGGCCTGGCGCAGGATGTCGGCCACTGTCACGGCAGCTTGGTTCATGGTGTGCAGCGTCGAAACGCCCAAATGAAGATGCTCTGGGTTATACCACTCGCCCCCCGGCCTGCCCAGGGCGGCGCCGCATAATCCAAACCCATGGACAAACTCAAGCAACTTAGCTCGTTTGTTTCGGTGGTCACCCGGGGCAGCCTGAGCGCAGCCGCCCGAGCTGAAGGGCTGGCACCCGCCATCATGGGCCGCCGGCTCGACGCCCTGGAGGAACGACTGGGCGTCAAACTGCTGGTACGCACCACCCGACGCATCACACTCACCCACGAGGGCAGCGCGTTTTTGGAGGACTGTCAGCGCCTGCTGGCCGACCTGGCCAGTGCCGAGGCCAGCGTGTCGGCTGGCGGGGTCAAGGCCAGCGGTCACCTCCGCATCACCGCACCGGCGGGTTTCGGACGGCGCCATGTGGCGCCCCTGGTGCCGCGCTTTGGAGAGCTGCACTCCGAGGTCACGATCTCGCTCAACCTGAGCGACCGGGTGGTAGACCTGGCTGGCGAGGCTGTGGACTGTGCGGTTCGGGTGGGCGACTTGCCCGACTCGTCGCTGGTGAGCGTGCGCCTGGCAGACAACCGGCGCTTGTGTGTGGCCACGCCAGGCTATTTGCAGCGCTGCGGGCGGCCGCAGCGGCCGCAGGACTTGGCCCGCTTTGATTGCCTGAGCCTCTCCAGCGATGCCTCGCAAAGCCGCGGCTGGGCGTTCCAGGTGGGACGGGGCGAAGGCAGCGAATTGGTACACATCAGGCCCGCTGGGCCGCTGGATTGTTCTGACGGGCAGGTGCTGCATGACTGGTGTCTGCGGGGTCTGGGCATCGCCTGGCGCAGCACCTGGGAGGTCGAAGCCGAAGTGGCAGCCGGCACTTTGGTGTCTATTTTGGAAGAATTTGCTGCGCCACCCAACGGCATTTATGCGGTTTTTGCCCATGCCAAGCACTTGCCGCTGCGGGTGCGGCTTTGGATCGACTTTCTCAAACACCACTATGCCCAGGCGGGCTACTGGCAAGGGCCCTGAGGCGGGCGCTGCGACTGGCGCAGCCGGTCGGCCGCTTAAAATCGCGCCATGCAAATTGTCAAACAACAGCTGCTCGATGCGCTGGCACAAGCATTGGAGGCGCTGAGCCCGGGCGCCGGGGCCAAGGCGGTTTTTGAGTCGCCCAAAGTGCCGGCCCACGGCGACCTCGCAACCACCGCCGCCATGCAACTGGCCAAGCCGCTCAAACTCAACCCCCGCCAACTCGCCGAAACCCTGCGCGCCAAGTTGCTTGAGAGCCAGCCCTACCAGCGCTGGACCGAGGCTCTGGAAATCGCCGGGCCAGGCTTTATCAATATCCGGCTTACGCCTGAGGCCAAACAACAGGTGGTGCCGGCGGTGCTGGCACAGGGCGTCGAGTTTGGCTGCCAAACCGCCAGCGGACACAAGATGATGGTCGAATTTGTTTCGGCCAACCCGACCGGGCCGCTGCACGTGGGCCACGGGCGCCAAGCCGCGCTGGGCGATGCAATTTGCAATCTGTACCAAACCCAGGGCTGGGCGGTGTACCGCGAGTTCTATTACAACGATGCTGGCGTGCAGATCAGCACCTTGGCCACCAGCACCCAGCTGCGCGCCAAGGGCTTTAAGCCAGGCGACCCCGAGTGGCCAGAGCAGGCTTACAACGGCGAGTACATCGGCGACATTGCGACGGATTTTTTAGCTAAGAAAACAGTGACTGCTGACGACCGCAGTTTCACGGCCTCTGGGGATGTGACAGCACTCGATGATTTGCGCGAGTTTGCCGTGGCCTATTTGCGCCACGAGCAGGACCTTGACCTGCAGGCCTTCGCTGTCAAGTTTGACAACTATTACCTCGAAAGCAGCCTCTACGGCAGCGGCCGGGTCGATGACGCCGTGCGCCGGCTGCAAGCCGCTGGCAAAACCTATGAACAGGATGGCGCGCTGTGGCTCAAGTCGACCGACTACGGCGACGACAAAGACCGGGTCATGCGCAAGGGAGACGGTAGCTACACCTACTTTGTGCCCGACGTGGCCTACCACATCAGCAAATGGGAGCGCGGCTTCAAAAAAGCCGTCAATATCCAGGGCACCGACCACCATGGCACCATTGCCCGGGTGCGCGCCGGCCTGCAGGCCGCCGGTGCTGGTGTGCCGCCGGGCTACCCCGACTATGTGTTGCACACCATGGTGCGGGTGATCAAGGGCGGCGAAGAGGTCAAGATCTCCAAGCGCGCGGGCAGCTATGTCACGCTGCGCGACCTGATCGAGTGGACCAGCCGGGACGCGGTGCGCTTTTTTCTGCTGAGCCGCAAGCCCGACACCGAGTACACCTTTGACGTGGATCTGGCAGTGGCCAAAAACAATGACAACCCGGTGTACTACGTGCAATACGCCCATGCCCGAATTTGCTCGGTATTGGCGGCCTGGGGCGGCGATATCGCCAACCTGGGGCAGGTGAGCCTGGCCGCACTGAACAGCAGTCCGGCGCAGTCGCTGATGCTTTTACTGGCCAAATACCCCGAGATGTTGAGCGCTGCAGCGGCTGACTTTGCCCCGCATGATGTCACCTTTTACCTGCGCGAACTCGCCGCCTGCTACCACAGCTATTACGACGCCGAGCGCATTTTGGTGGATGACGAGGGCATCAAGCTGGCCAGGTTGGCCTTGGTCGCTGCCACTGCGCAGGTGTTGCACAATGGACTTGCGGTGTTAGGCGTAAGCGCCCCGCAAAAAATGTGAAAGCTTTCCGGAGTGCAGAGATGAAACAGCAACGCGGTGGAACCCTGGTGGGTTTGATCATCGGAGTGCTTGTGGGCCTGGGGGCGGCGTTGGCGGTGGCGGTCTATGTGACTCGGGTACCGGTCCCGTTTTTAAGCAAGGGGCAGAGCCGAACCGCCGAACAGGATGCCGCTGAGAGCCGTAAAAACAAAGACTGGGACCCCAACGCCCCGCTTTACGGCAAAAATCCGGCCAAACCAGCAGCATCTGCCGCCGCGGCAGCGGCCTCAGAACCAGCCAGTGCGGTGGCAGCCGCCCCAGCCAGTTCACCCGCCAGTTCACCCGCCAGTTCACCCGCCGGCGGGCCGCCAGCCAAGGCAGAAGCCAAACCCGCCGCCACCTCTGCCGACCCTCTGGGCGACCTGGCTCGGGCCAGGACAGCAGCACCCACGGCCGCCCCAGCCATAGGCGCTGCGCCAAGCACACTTGAACCCTTTGTTTACTTTGTCCAGGTAGGCGCTTTCCGCTCAGCCGACGAGGCCGAGGCGCTGCGCGCGCGCCTGTCACTCAGCGGCGTCGAGACCCGGGTGACCGAGCGCGAGCAGTCGGGCCGCATGGTCCACCGCGTGCGCGTGGGCCCCTTTGAGCGACGCGAAGAGGCAGAGCGTGCCAAAGACAAATTGGACACCACTGGCCTGGAAACCGCGTTGGTGCGGGTCCAGCGCTAACCATTGGCCTTGAACTTTTCCCCGTCGAGCCGGGTCGAATGCTTTTTTATTGGAGTCTGAACCTATGAAACGTCGTAATTTTTCTGTGCTGTCGGGTGTTGGGCTGGCCGCTGCAGTAGCCCTGCCCGGCTCGGTGCTGGCCCAAACCAAGCCGCCGGTTGCGGGCACCGACTATCTGGTGCTCGACAAACCCGCACCGGTAGAGGCGGCGCGGGGCAAGATCGAGGTGGTGGAGTTTTTTTGGTACAGCTGCTCGCACTGCAATGCCTTTGAACCAGCACTCAACGCCTGGGCAAAAGCCCTGCCAAAAGATGTTGCCTTGCGCCGCGTGCCGGTTGCCTTTCGGGACGATTTTGTGCCGCAGCAGCGTTTGTACTACGCATTGGAAGCCCTGGGACTGCTGGCCAAGTTGCATGCTCAGGTGTTTGCCGCCATCCATGTCGACAAGCTCAAACTGGCCAGCGCCGCCGAAATTGCCGATTGGGCTGCCAAGCAGGGGGTGGACAGGGCCAAGTTCACCGAGCAGTACAACTCTTTTTCTGCATCGACCAAGGCCACCCGCGGCACCCAGCTGCAAAACACCTACAAGGTCGAAGGTGTGCCAGCACTTGGCGTGGCGGGGCGTTTTTACATTGACAGCACCCTGGCGCAAGGCATGGAGCGGGCACTCAAGGTGGCCGATTTCCTCACCGCAGAGGTTCGCAGCGGACGCTGACGCCGCCGGCGCTGTCAGGCTTGGCCCGCTTGACTGCTAGGGCAGCGCTGACCGTACAATGGGCCGATATTTATGCAAGAATCGTGCCCTATGAAATCTACTGTATCTGTGTGGCTGTTGGCCCTGGCGCTGAGCGCTCATGCCGGCTTGGCTCAGGCCGAGAAAGCTGATCGCAACAAGCCCATGAATGTCGAGGCGGACACCCTGCGCCATGACGAGCCAAAACAGACCAGTGTGTTCACCGGCCGGGTTGTCGTGACCAAAGGCAGCATTGTGATTCGGGGCGCCAGGATCGAAGTCCGCCAGGATGCCCAGGGCAACCAATACGGCCTGGTCACGGCCGAGCCGGGCAAGCTGGCCTTCTACCGCCAAAAACGCGACAGTGTTGACGAGTATGTGGAGGGCGAGGCCGAAATCATCGAATATGACGGGCGGGCCGACACCGTCAAATTCTCCAAACGCGCACAGCTGCGGCGCTACAGAGGCAGCACCCTGAATGACGAGTTGACCGGGCAGGTGATTTTGTATGACAACACCACAGAGGTGTTCAATGTCGACGGCGGCGCAGCTTCGGCAACCCCCGGCGCTCCTGCCGGCCGGGTGCGGGCCACGCTGATGCCCAAGCCCGAGGCCCCGGCTAAGTGAAAACCGATGTCACCCTGGCGGCTGCGCAGGCGCGGGTGCTTGACCCGCACAGCGACAGCCACCTGGAGGCCAAGCAACTCGGCAAATCCTACGGCAGCCGCCATGTGGTGAAGGATGTCTCGCTGATGGTGCGCAAGGGCGAGGTGGTGGGCCTGCTGGGGCCAAATGGCGCAGGCAAGACCACCTCGTTTTACATGATTGTCGGCCTGGTGCGGCCGAGCGCGGGCGACATTCGGCTGGACGGCCAGTCCATCGAGCGCATGCCAATCCACCGCCGTGCCAGGCTGGGTTTGAGCTACCTGCCGCAAGAGCCCTCGATCTTTCGAAAGCTCAACGTACAAGACAATGTGCGCGCTGTGCTGGAGCTGCAGCGGGACGCCGCCGGCAAGCCCCTGGCGCCGCAGGAAATTGAGCTGCGTCTGGGGGCGTTATTGACGGATCTGCGGGTGGAGCACCTGCGCATGAGCCCGGCACTGGCCCTGTCTGGCGGCGAGCGCAGGCGCGTCGAAATTGCCCGGGCCTTGGCCACCCAGCCGCGCTTTATTTTGCTCGACGAGCCGTTTGCCGGTATCGACCCGATTGCCGTGATCGAGATCCAACGCATCATCAGCTTTCTCAAGCAGCGCGGTATCGGCGTGCTGATTACCGACCACAATGTGCGTGAAACCCTTGGCATCTGCGACCACGCTTACATCATCAACGATGGCCGGGTGCTGGCCCAGGGAACACCGGCCGAGATCGTCAATGATGCCGACGTTCGCCGGGTCTATCTCGGCGAACACTTCAGGATGTGAGCTTGGCCAGGCCACCTGAACCCAATTTACTGCGACAACCGGCCGCTGGCGGAGGCATCGGGTGAAGCAAGGCCTGTCCCTGCGGACCTCGCAGCATCTTGCGCTGACGCCACAGTTGCAGCAATCGATCCGCTTGCTGCAGCTCTCAACCCTGGAGCTGGGGCAGGAAATCGACCAGATGCTCGATGACAACCCGTTTCTGGAGCGCGAGGCTACCGAGGCGCCACGCGAAGACTTTGGTCTGGAGCGCTCCGACATGCCAGTCAAAATCGATGACCTGGAGGCTGAATCAGCGGTTTACTCAGGCAGCGACTTTTCCACCGAGACCAAATCAGGCAACGACAACGATGCACCCAGCGCCACCGAGGCAGAGGACGACGGCCAAAGCTGGGAGGGCGATGGCAGCGCCTCGATTGCCCCAGACGACAGCGAGTGGGGCGGCGAGGCCCGGGCACACGGCAATAACCTGGAAAGCGGCGACGAGTTCGACGCCACCGAGCTGGCGCGCACCCAAGAGTCGCTGCAAAACCACCTGCACCGGCAGGCCCTGAGCCTGCGCCTTGGCGCCGCCGATCAGGCCGCCCTGCGGTTTTTGATTGAATCGCTCAATGAAGATGGCTACCTGGAGGATTCGCTGGAGGCATTGGCGCGTGGGCTGGCAGGTGACGAGGAAGACCAAATCGACAACCTGGTGCACCACTTCACGGTGGCCCTGCGCCTGCTGCAAAGCATGGATCCGATCGGTGTGGGTGCGGCTGATCTGGGCGAATGTTTGCGCCTGCAAATACGGGCCCTGCTGCAAGCCGATGCCTTGCCGCCCGCGCGTGAGGCAGCTTTGCACGTGGCCCTGAGCATTTGCGCGCAAAGCATGGATTTGCTGGCACGCCGGGATGTCAAACGCCTGGCGCCGCTGTGCAGCGCCAGCGAGGCCGCGGTGCGCGAAGCCATTGCCTTGATTGGCAGACTCGAGCCCAAGCCTGGGCGGCGCTTTGTCAATGTTGAGCGCAATATTCTGGTGCCCGATGTGCTTGTGCTCGCAGTTGGCCGCGGCGCTGCTGTGCGTTTTCGGGTGCAACTCAATGCCGATGTGATGCCGCGTTTGCGCGTGCATGACATCTATGCCAATGCCCTACGCCAGCACAAAGGCGGCGGACGCGACTCCTCCAACCATGCAGCCCTGCAGCAGCGCCTGCAAGAAGCCCGCTGGTTCATCAAAAACATTCAACAACGCTTTGACACTATTTTGCGGGTGAGCACCGCCATTGTGGAGCGGCAGAAAAGCTTTTTTCAACATGGCGAGCTTGCCATGCGCCCGCTGGTGCTGCGCGAGATTGCCGACGAACTCGGCCTGCACGAGAGCACCATCAGCCGGGTGACCACAGCCAAATACATGGCCACGCCGTTTGGTACTTTCGAGCTCAAGTATTTTTTTGGTTCTGGCCTGGGAACCGACTCAGGCAGCAGTGCCTCCAGCACGGCGGTGCGGGCCTTGATCAAGCAGTTTGTCGCCGCCGAGAACCTTAAAAAGCCGCTCAGTGACAACCAGATCGCCGACATGCTCAAGGAACAAGGCATCGCCTGCGCCCGGCGTACCGTAGCCAAATACCGTGAGAGCCTGCGCATCGCCCCGGCCTCCTTGCGCAAGACCCTGTAATTGGCAGCTCAGGGGTCCGGCTTGAACCAGTTCCAATTGTTTTTGCCCTGCGCCGCCGGCGTGGAGGAGTACCTGTTTCCAGAGGTACAACACATCACCGGGTTGGGT
>CAMATS010000004.1 GCA_945861195.1 Rhodoferax sp. OV413 | reverse complement strand
CGCACGGCACCGGGCATGTTCGGACGGATGGTGACCGTGGTTTCCCCACCACTCAAGATGACACAGGGCCGCGCAAAGGGCTGGCCCCGGCGCGCCACGGCACGTGCCAGCGCCGCATGCACACGACCCACCTCGCGCGACTCCCCTTCCATCTCATCGCTCAGGATGTAGGCGGCCAGGCCAGCCGAACGCGCCAGCTCAGCCGCTCCCTGCAGGGACTGCTGCGGGGTGGCGATCAGGTGGACCGCATGGCCGCCAAACAGCGGGTCGCCGGGTTTGGGCGTTTCCAGCGCGCCGCTAGCCAGCGCCTGCGCCACAGCCGGCGGCAGCTCGATGCGATAGCGCGCAAGGGTAGCCAGCGCGTCGGCACAGGTACTGGCATCGGGCACGGTCGGGCCGCTGGCGATGGTGGAGGGGTCATCACCGGGCACATCGCTGATGGTCAGCGTCACCACCCTGGCTGGCCAGCAGGCCTGCGCCAAGCGGCCACCCTTGATGCGCGAAAGGTGCTTGCGCACGTTGTTCATCTCGGCAATGTTAGCGCCGCTGGCCAGCAGGGCGCGGTTGACAGCCTGCTTGTCGGCCAGACTGAGGCCGTCGGCCGGCAGCGTCAGCAGGGCCGAGCCGCCGCCCGAGATCAGGCACAGCACCAAGTCATCGGCGGTCAGCCCCTGGGTCAGCGCCAGCATACGCTCGGCCGCGGCCAGACCGGCGGCATCCGGCACCGGGTGGGCTGCCTCCACCACCTCGATGCGCCGGGCCAGCCCAGCCGGGCGCGGCGGCACGTGGTGGTAGCGCGTCACCACCAGGCCACTCAGCGGCGCGTCAGCCGGCCACAGTGCCTCCAAGGCCTGCGCCATGGCGCCGCCGGCCTTGCCCGCGCCCAGCACCAGGGTTCGGCCGCGTGGCGGCGGTGGCAAAAACGGCGCCATGCTGTGCAACGGCAGGGCGCGATGCACCGCCGCCCGGTACAGCTGGGTCAGGAATTCTCGGGGTGAGGTGCTGGGGTTTGCGGTCGGGCTGGGCGTCATCAAAACTCCATGGTCTCAAGAGACAACCCAACCTGTCCAAGGTCAAGTGTCCCGATAGCGCATTGTCATGGATTCACGCCATGCCAATTTGCGGCAAGGGAGCCACCGCATCATCAGGTCGACTGGCGATCATGTCGGTCAGTTCCTTTTGCATGGCTGCCATCGCCGGGTCACCAAAACGGTTGTCCATCTCGTAGGGATCTTCCAGCAAATCATACATTTCGCCAGCACCACTGATCAGGTCCAGGGTCAGTTTTTGACCTTGGGTCCGGACGGTCCGCAACTGCAACTCCACCCCAGACCGCGAGGGCCGTAGATCCCACTCTGAGAGGGCAAAGTCGCGGCTTGCGGTCTCGGTCTCGATCAAAGGCCGCAGACTGACGCTGTGCACGTCTGCCTGCATTGATGTCTGCGCGTAGTCACAAAAAGTTTGGGCCAGGTCGAGCGTGGAGACAGGGTCCTGGACGACTTTGCCTGGCGGCACTCCCGGGCCCTCAAACAGTAGCCCCACCCGCAACAGACCCTCGTAGGCCATGGGGCCCTTAAGCAGCAAGCCGTGGTCCCCCAGCCAGTCACCGTGGTCCGTGGAGTAGACCAAGATCGTGTTCTTGTCCAGGCCTCTCTCGCGCAATGCGATCCTGATGCGGCCGACCTGATGGTCGATCAGGGAGATCATCCCGTAGTAATTGGCAATCAGATGGCGCATCTGTTTTTCGCTCTGCAGCGGCGTGCGCGAGGACTTTTCGCGAAACTTTCGCAGGCTTTCATTGGCCATTTGGGGCGACCCTTCCAGGCTGGCTCGGTGCCACCATGGGCGCCGGTCCAGGTCCAGAGTGCGATGACGCGGCAAATCCACATCATCAGGGTGGTGCAACCAACACCAAGGCTCGGGGGCGTCAAACGGGTGGTGCGGATCCGGAAAAGACGCCCACAAACAGAAGGGCTCAGTGCCCGCTTGCTTGATATGGTCGACGGTCCGGTCGCCGATCCACGTGGAGTTATGCCAGGCGACCGGCAGGCCTGAGTTCCAGGTTTCGTGCGCACCAGAGAGTGGGCCAACGGGCTGCTGGTACAAGGCCGTTCTTTGTTCACCCTGCCCATCGGCGTGGTACCAGCGCTCGTAATGTTGCCCTCTGGGAGGAAGCATCGGCGGAAAGTGATTGTGCCCTTCCAGCATCAGTTCGACCTGGCCAAAGCCCATGTAAGGGCCATACCAGTCCGGTCCATAGTTGGCGCTGCTTTCCCTGCACTCCGGCGTACCCGTAGGCGCAAAGGTGTGCGATGTCTTGAAATGGGCCTTGCCAATCAGTGCAGTCTTGTAGCCCGCGTGGGTCAGGGCGCCAGCAAAGCCCCTCTCACCCACATCGTCGGCAAGTTCGATGCCGTTGTCAGAGACACCGTGGGTACGCGGCAAGAGCCCGGTCAGGATAGAGGCACGTGATGGTTGGCAAACCAGATTGGGCGTGATGCAAGCGTTGAACCGCGTGCCCGCACGGGCCATCTCGTCGAGGTGCGGCGTCTTGACCTTGCGGCCTTCAAAGCCATAGCAATCCGCCCGTTGTTGGTCCGATGTGATGAAAATGATGTTGGGGCGCTGCTGCATGGGCTTATTCCGGCGTAATGCCTGCCGCCTTCACCACCGCCGGCCAACGCACCAATTCATCGCGAATCATCCGCGCCATGTCGTCAGGCGTGACACTGGTGGCGTTGTCCATCCCAATTGACGCGAGTTTCTCAACGACAGAGGCCTGTTGCATGACCTTAACCAATTCCGCATGGATGCGCGCCACAACGGGTGCGGGGGTTCCGGCCGGCGCCACAATGCCCTGCCATTGGCTGGTGGCAAAGCCAGCCAAGCCTGACTCGGCCAGGGTCGGCACATTGGGCAGAACCGCGGAGCGGCTTGCGCCCGTGACCGCGATCGCCTTTAGCTTGCCGCTTTTGATGTGCGGCAGGGCTGGCGCCATACCGAGCAGCCCTAATTTGACCTGTCCGCCCACCACATCAACAACCGCTGGCGCGCCGCCCTTGTAAGGGATGGGGGTGATATCGACACCGGCGGCCACTTTGATCATTTCAAGCGCGAGGTGTTGTGGTCCGCCATAACTGGGTAGCGCCGCCGAAAAATCCTTGGGGTTCTGGCGCACGGCACCGATCAACTCGCGAAGGCTGTTCGCTGGCACGGAAGGATGAGCAACCAACACATGCGAACCACGCCCCAGTAGTGAAATTGGTGTGAAACTCGTAGCGGGGTCGTGGTTCAAGACCTTGGAGGTGGACGGGAAGATGGTGTTAGCGTCGACGAACATCAGCAGCGTGTAGCCATCAGCAGGCGCCTTGGCAACGATGTCGGTCCCCAGAATGCCCCCAGCGCCAGGTTTGTTGTCCACAACCACTGGCTGGCCCAGGGCGTCTCCAAGATGTTGTGCCGCCAAGCGCGCAACCACATCGGTCACGCCGCCAGCCGCATGGGGCACAACCAGACGGATTGGCCTATTTGGCCAACTCTGAGCGGACGCCAGATGACAAGTAACCGCCATAAAAATTACCAATATGGCTCTGGCTCTACCTAACAATCTATATTTCAGGGTCATCGCAGTCTCCATTTTTATGTACCAAGTCTCGCTTGCTCAGCTCCACTCAAGCCGGCACCACCAGCCCAAACTTGCGCCCCGCCTCGGTGATGTCTTGCCAGGTTTGGCTGTCGATCATGACCCCGTCAATGCTGCGCTGGGCGCGCGCCGCACGCTCCGGGTCGCCGGCAATTTGCACGCCTGGGCTGCCGGGCGCCGGGGGCGAGGCCTGAAGCGAGTCGACAAAGGCCAAGGTCTCGCGCTCAAAATCAGCTTTCGGGCCGAGCCGGGCGGGATCAATCAGAATGCAAAGCATGCCGTTGATGACAGCTCGTACCGTCGGGTCGCAGGGCTTGTGCCAGGTGCCGTTGCCACTGAGCGCGCCGCCAAGCAACTCGCAGGCCACCGCCATGCCAAAGCCCTTGTGCTCGCCAAAAGTGAGTAGCGCGCCCAGCAAGCCATTGGATTGGGGCACCACCACCACACCGGGATCAGTGCTTGGATTACCGTACTCGTCGATCAGGGTGCCGGGTGCCACCTGCTGGCCCTTGTTGTAGGCCACCCGCATCTTGCCCTGCGCCACCCGGCTGGTGGCAAAGTCGAGGATGAAGTGTCCGGGGGCATCGGCCCCCTGCCCCCGCCCCGCCACCGGTATACCGATGCAGCAGGGGTTGGTGCCAAAGCGGCCGTCGGCACCGCCCCAGGGTGCTACCACCGGCCGCGAGACGACGCTGACAAAGTGCATGGACACCAGGCCGCGGGCCACCGCCATTTCCGCGAAGTGGCCGATGCGCCCCAAATGGTGGGCCTGCGCCAATGTCATGATGCAGCTGCCATGGGCCAGCGCCCGGTCAATCGCCAGGCCCATGGCCTGCTCGCCGACCACCTGACCATAGCCGCGTTGTCCGTCCAAGGCCAGCATGCTGCCGATGTCCATGGTGATGCGGGCCGCTGCATTGGGTTTGAGGCCGCCCTCGAGCACCGCATCAACATAGCGCGGCAACATGCCCACGCCGTGCGAATCGTGGCCGCTCAGGTTGGCCATCACGAGGTTGGCGGCAACCGTCTGCGCCTCTGCTGCCGAGCTGCCAGCTGCCACCAGAATATCGGCCGTAACAGCCTGCAGTTCAAGCGATGAAATTATTTTTGACATAGCGCAGCCCTTACATCACGGCGCCGAGTTGCCAGGGCACAAATTCATTTTGGCCGTAGCCGTGGCGCTCGCTTTTGCTCAAGCTGCCCGATGCCGTGGCGAGCACAAGATCAAAAATCTGCTGGCCCATTTCGGCGATCGAGACGCTGCCATCGACGATGACGCCGCAGTTGATGTCCATGTCTTCCTCTTGCCGCTGCCACAGCCTGGAGTTGGTAGCCAGTTTGAGCGAGGGGGCCGGCGCGCAGCCGTAGGCCGAGCCACGCCCGGTGGTAAAGCAGATCATGTTGGCGCCACCTGCCACCTGGCCCGTGGCGCTGACCGGGTCGTAGCCGGGGGTGTCCATGTAGACCAAGCCCCGGGACAGCACCGGTTCGGCGTATTCGTACACAGCCTGCAGGTTGCTGGTACCGCCCTTGGCAACCGCACCCAGAGATTTTTCGAGGATGGTGGTCAGGCCGCCGGCCTTGTTGCCCGGCGAGGGGTTGTTGTTCATCTCGCCGTTGTTGATGGCGGTGTAGTTTTCCCACCATTTGATGCGCTCGATGAGTTTGTGCGCCACCTCGGGGGTGACGGCGCGGCGGGTCAGCATGTGTTCAGCGCCATAAATTTCCGGTGTTTCAGACAATATCGCCGAGCCACCATGGGCCACCAGCAGGTCGACCGCCGCCCCCAGGGCCGGATTGGCGCTGATACCGCTGTAGCCGTCCGAGCCGCCGCACTGCAGCCCGATGCTGATGTGAGAGGCGCTACACGGAACCCGCTTGGTCTGGTTGGCGGTGGGCAGCATGTCACGAATCAGGGCAACCCCTTTGTCCACCGTCTTGCGCGTGCCGCCAGTGTCTTGAATGTTGAACACGCGCAAGGTTTCGCCCTCACGCAGGCTGCTGCGGGACAGCCAGGCATTGATCTGGTTGGATTCGCATCCCAAGCCGACCACCAACACTGCACAAAAATTGGCGTGGGTGGCATAGCCTGCCAAAGTGCGCTGCAGCACCTTCAGGCCCAGGCCCTCGCTGTCCATGCCGCAGCCTGAGCCGTGGGTGAGTGCCACCACCCCATCAACATTGGGGAAATCGGCCAGCGCCTCGGGATGGTTTTGCCTGGAAAAATGGTCGGCAATGGCTCGCGCTGCGGTGGCCGAGCAATTGACCGAGGACAGTACACCGATGTAGTTGCGCGTGGCCACCCGGCCGTCGCTGCGCTGGTAGCCCATGAAGCTGGCTTCGCGGTGGGCTGGCTCGGGCTTGAGGTCTACGCCAATCGCGTAGTCACGGGCAAAGTCGCCTTTGCCCTCGCCGACCCACAGGTTCTGGGTGTGCACATGCTCGCCAGCCGCTATGGGCTTGCTGGCAAAGCCGATGATCTGGTTATAGCGACGCACCGGCTCGCCCAGGGCAATGGCACGCGTGGCGATTTTGTGCCCGGCCGGTATCAGGCCCCGGGCGGTGATGCCTTCAACCGGGGTGCCGCCCACCAGTTGGCTTCGGGCAATCACCACATCATCAGAGGGGTGCAGGCGTATAAATGGGTTCATGTTAATACCTCTGCGCAGCACAGCGCTGTTTTGGTTTTTAGCAAGGGCTGAGCCGGCCCGCTGCCCGGGCAGCTCAATAAAACTGTTTGGGCAGCCATAGCACCACTTTGGGAAAGTACGTGATGATGACCAGCGAGCCCAGCAAGGGTATCAGCCAGGGCAGGATGGCCATGGTGGTGCGTTCTACCGAGAGTTTGGCCACCCGCGCCAGCACAAACAGCACCATGCCCATGGGCGGGTGCAACAGGCCAATCATGAGGTTGAGCACCATCACGAGACCAAAGTGCACCAGGTCAATCCCCAGCTTTTGGCAAATCGGCACCAGAATGGGTACCAGAATGGTGATGGCGGCGGTCGGCTCTAAAAAGCAGCCGACAAACAGCATCAGCGCATTGGCCAAAAGCAAAAACACCCAGGGCTCTTTGGTGAAACCCAGCACCCACTCGCTGATGGCAGCGGTCACGCCGGTGGCAGTCAGCATCCAGCCAAAAATACTGGCGGCGGCCACAATAAAAAGCACTGTGGCGGTGGTCTCTACGGTTTCAAGACAAACCTTGATAAACATTTTCCAGGACAGGGTTTTGTACCAAAGCAGGCCCAGCACCATGGCCCAGACACAGGCTGCAATAGCGCCCTCGGTGGGCGTGAACAGGCCAGTAGTCATGCCACCGATGAGCAACACCGGCGTCATGATGGGCAGCACTGCCTGAAAGGCAAACACCCGATCGGCCACAAACAGCAGCACCAGACCCGCAAACACCGTGCTACGCGGCGGAAAACCAAGCCGCGTAATTAAAAACCACAGCAGCAGCGGCCAACCCACTACCACCCCGGTCTCAATCAAGGCCTTGATCACGCGGGGCCACTCAAACTTGACATCCGCGCCCCACTTATTTTTGTGCGCGAAATAGGCCACAGTCAGCATCATCAGCAGCGCCATCAAAACGCCGGGCAGAATGCCCGCCAAAAACAAGGCTCCAACACTGACATTGGCCATCATGCCGTAGATCACAAAGGGCAGGCTCGGTGGAATGATGGGCCCCAGTGTGGCCGAAGCGGCGGTGACGCCCACCGCAAACTCGCTGCTGTAGCCGTGGTCTTTCATGGCCTTGATCTCCACCGTGCCCAGGCCGGCCGCATCAGCAATGGCGGTGCCGCTCATGCCGGCAAAAATCACCGAGCCGATCACATTGACATGGCCCAGTCCCCCTTTGAGCCAACCCACCAGGGCCAGCGCATAGTTGAAAATCCGGTTGGTGATGCCGGCATTGTTCATCAGGTTGCCGGCCAGAATAAAGAAGGGCACAGCCAGCAGCGGAAAGCTGTCAATGCCGCTGACCATGCGGTGGATCACCACAAAGGGCGGCGTGGTGTCTTGCCAAAACAGGTAGATCATGGAGGCCCCGGCCATGGCAATGGCCACCGGGATGCCGCCCGACATCAAAACAAGAAAGATGATTTTTAGCATGTTGCGCCTGTGTTAACGATCGTCCATCGTGCTCTCAGGTTTCTCGAGCACGCAGAAACCACGCCGCCAATGCACCCGCAAAACCCAGAACGAGCGCACAAACATGGCAGCAAAACCAGCCATGACCACCGAATAAACGATGTTCATGGGCAGGTCTATGACGGTCATTTTGTAGCTTCCGAGCTTTTGCATCATTTGCCAGCTCATCAACACAGCCAGACCAAAAAAAACAATGCGCATCAGATCGACAAAAAGGCCCAGCGCCCGGGTCAGTGGCTGGGGCATGAAGCGGTAAAAGAAATCGACCTGGATGTGGTTGTTTTTGGCCACACCGATCGCCGCCCCCACAAACACCGTGCCAATCAACAGGTAGCGGGCGATTTCCTCGGTCCACGACGCTGAATTATTGAGCACATAGCGGGTGAAAAACTGGTAGAAAACGGTCAGGCCCAGCGCCCAGAACAGGCCCAGCGCCACCCACGCCTCAATGGGCGTGTTGGAGAGGTCAACCTCTTCGTCGGTGGCGTGGAACTGGCCGTCATCGCCCATCACCTTGGGGCCGGCGTCAATGTCCATCAGCGGGCGGCCTGGATTTTGTCGAAATCAGCCTTGGTAAAACCCATGGATTCGAGCGGCGAGCTCTTCAGGACAGCATCCTGGAAGCTCTTGCGGTCCACAGCCACAACCTGCAGGCCTTTTTTCTTGAACTCATCGACCAACTCGCCCTCGCGCTTTTTGATCTCGGCGGTGGCGCGTGATGCAGCTTCGCGGGTCACGTCGGTGAACATGGTTTTTTCGGCATCGCTAAGCTTGCTCCAAATGTGCGGGGCAATCTGGGTGGTCAGGCCATCGACAATATGCCCGGTGAGCATGATGGCTTTTTGAACTTCGTAGAACTTCTTGGCCTCGATGGTGGTCAGCGGGTTCTCTTGGGCGTCTACCGTGCCGTTTTGCAAGGCCAGATAAACCTCGGCAAAAGCGATTGGAGTGGGGTTGGCGCCGCAGGCCTTGGGTGTTGCCGTGTAGGCCGGTACATCGGGCACACGAATTTTCAGGCCTTTCATACCCTCGCAGTTGGTGAAGGCTTTTTGCGAGGTGGTGTGGCGTGCGCCATAGTAGGTGTAAGCCGTGACCTGAATGCCGGTTTTGACGCGGAACTCGTCAACCATTTCCTTGAACACCGGGCTCTTGGCATAGGCCAGCAGGTGGTCGCCGTCGCGGAAAATAAAGGGGTAGTAGGCGATGCCAAAACGCGGGTAGCTGCGTGCTGCAAACGAGGGGCCGCTGATGATCATGTCCACCGTGCCGAGTTGCAGGCCCTGGTTGATGTCGGTCTCTTTGCCCAGGCTGGACGCCGGGAAAACCTGGATATCAAACTTGCCGTTGCTGCGTTTTTTGATCTCGTCTGCGGCCCAGACCGACTGGGTGTGGTAAGCCTCTGAAGTCTCGTAGACATGGGCCCATTTGATTTTGGTTTGGGCCTGGGCCAAACCGGCAGTGCCCAGGCTCAGGGCCAGGACGGCTGCGGTGGTGAGGGCTTTGATGGCGAAACGTTTTGACATGCTTGTCTCCTTGGTTGGTGATGCTGACAGGGGAAAGTGATGGGTCTCAGGATTCGTTCTTTTTTGTGCGGCGCCAACTCGCGCTGAAGCGGGCATGGGCTCGGTCCATGTGGCTGTGCATGGCAGTCCGGGCGGCGCCGGCATCACGGGCCTCGATGGCCTCTAAGATGAGGCGGTGTTCAGCAATGGCGGCTCGCCAGGAGGGTGCGGATTCAAAGTGCCCGCCCAAGCGCTCAAACACCGGGCCGCGGCGCGAATCCCAAAAGGCATGGACGGTTTCTATCAACACGCTGTTGCCACTGGCCTGAACGATGGCGCCATGGAAAGCCCGGTCACCCGCCAGGGGAGGCACTTTGTCTTGGGCGTCCTGCTCCATGGACTCAATGGCCTGCCGAATGGCGGCGAGATCGCGCCGCTTGGCCAGGGCAGCGGCGAGCGCGGCGGTTTCTCCCTCGACCACGCGGCGGGCCCGAATGAGTTCGAGCGGCCCCCACTCGGCCGCTGTCTGGGCGGCCAATGGCGCGCAGACCGGGGCGGGGCGTGCCATGGCATAAACGCCAGAGCCGCAGCGCACCTCAACCCAGCCCTCTACTTCAAGGGCAATCAAGGCCTCGCGTACCGTGGGCCGGCTTACGCCGAGTTGGCGGGCCAGGTCGCGCTCGGCGGGCAATCGCTCATGGGCTGCAAACTCTCCAGAGCCAATCAGCAGACGCACCTGCTCGGCAATCTGCCGGTAGAGTCGTTGCGGTTCGACACTTAGCAGTGGCATGGGCAGCGGGCGGGGTTCAGGGTTTTCACGAATTGGACAGATGGTCAGACCAATCTATAGTAGATAGCTTTCGCAGGTGCTTCCATCCGGATCAACCCTAATACCAGCATCAGGGGTTGATCAGGCCAACTAAATCAAGAGACATCAGCCATGCGCCAAAAACACCATCGGTTCTCCAAACTCTGCCTGCAATCTCTGGTTGCAGGCGCGCTCACCTTGGCCTCATGCCTGGCGACAGCCCAGGGCTGGCCCAGCAAGCCTGTCAGGGTGGTCGTCCCTTTTCCACCCGGCGGCGCATCAGACATGCTGGCCCGCACGGTGGCTCAAAAAATGAGTGAGCAGTTGGGCCAAACTTTTGTCATTGAGAACAAGCCTGGCGCGGCCAGCACCATCGGCATTGCCGAGGCAGCCAAAACACCGGCCGACGGCTACACCCTGCTGCTGGCCGCAGCCCCCTATGTCATCACCCAGTACGTGTACCCGAAACTGAGCTACGACGTGCGCAAAGATTTTGTGCCCCTGGGTCTGCTGCAGACCACACCCACCCTGCTGGTCGTCAACCCGGCGCTGGGTATCAATACGTTAAATGACTTTCTGAAGCTGGCCAAATCGAAGCCTGGTCAGATTTCCTACGCAACCCCCGGCGGTGGCAGTCTGCCGCACCTGATCGGCGAATTGTTCAAGCAGCAGGCCGGCATTGATCTGCTGCATGTGCCCTACAAGGGCGGCGGGCCGGCACTGGCTGACCTGCTGGCCGGGCATGTCAACAGTTCATTTCTGTCGCCGATTGAGGTCAATGCGCACCTCAAGAGCGGCAAGTTGATTGCCATTGGTGCGAGCTCTCTCAAGCGCACGCCTGCCCTGGCCGCGCTGCCAACCCTGGCAGAAGCCGGCGTGTCAGATTTTGAAGCGCTGGCCTGGTTCGGCTTTGTCACGCGCCAAGGCACGCCGCCCGATGTCCTGGCGAAATTGTCAGAGCATTTGCAGCGAGCCCTCAAAAGCCCGGAGATCCGCGACAAGATCGCGCAAAGCGGCGATGTTCCCGCGGGCACCGTGCAAGAGTTCGCCGATCTGCTGGGCCGTGAGCATGTGCGCTGGGAGAGCACCGTCAAGACCGCCAACATCAAGCCAGAGTAGGCGCACCATGCCTGCCACGCGCCCCAATATTCTGTGGTACTGCGCAGACCAGCAACGCTGGGACACCATCCACGCGCTGGGCAATGCCCATATTCGCACCGACGCGCTCGATGCCCTGGCGGCCTCGGGTGTGGCCTTCAATCGGGCCTATACCCAAAGCCCGATCTGCACGCCCGCCCGGGCGAGCTTCCTGACGGGTCGATACCCGGCTTCCCACCATGTCTACCGCAATGGCAACGCTTACTTTCCGGCGCACGAAAAACTGGTGACCAAGCGACTGGCCGAAGCTGGCTACGACTGCGCCCTGGTGGGCAAACTGCACCTGGCAGCGGCCAAGCACTACGAGGTCCGCACCGATGACGGCTACCGGGTTTTCCACTGGAGCCACCACCCGACGCCCGACCAGGCTTTCGGCCACGACTATGAAAACTGGCTCAAACACGAAAAGAAAGTCGATCCGGTTGAGCTTTATGCCAAGGTCAACTACTTTTGTGGGCCAGGCATTGCCAGCGAATACCACCAGACCACCTGGTGCTCAGAGATGGCGATGCGATTCATCACCGAGCGTCGTGACCGCCCGTGGATGGTCAGCGTCAACCCGTTTGATCCGCATGGCCCCTTTGATGCTCCGCCGGAATACCTGAAGCGCTACCGGGCAGCTGACATGCCGCTGCCCCGGTTCCGGGATTCTGATATCGAACGCCAGCGTGCGTTTGCGGTGATTGACCAGCAAACCAAGCAGGCCGAGGACCCGCGCGTGCGCAAGACCATCGTGCCGGTGCCGGCCGACGGGCATGACGCCATTGCGTCGGCCCACAACGACTACGACGCGCTGGAGGTCAAGGCCAACTACTACGCCATGATTGAACAGATTGACGACCAGTTTGGTCGCATCATGCAAACCCTGCGCGACTCGGGGCAACTTGAGAACACCATCGTGGTCTACATGAGCGACCACGGCGAGATGCTGGGTGACCACGGCCTGATTCTCAAGGGCTGCCGCTTTTTTGACGGCCTGGTGCGGGTGCCGCTCATCATGTCCTGGCCCGGGCAGTTTGCTGGCGGGCTTTGCAGCGATGCCCTGGTGGAAACCATTGACGTGGCGCCAACTCTGATGGCCGCCTGCGGTCTGGAGGTGCCTGCCAGCATGCAGGGCCGGTCCCTGCTGTCGCTGTTGGCAGGTCAGACCGACCCCCACCAGCACAAGGCCGCGGTGGTGAGCGAATACCGCGACGCCATGGGCGGCCATGCTGACCACAGCCATGCGTCCATGGTGTTCGATGGCCGCTACAAAAGTGTGTTCTACCACGGGCATGAGCTCGCCGAGCTATTTGACAGCGTGGCAGACCCGGAAGAATACGACAACCTTTGGCTGCACACTGACAACCAGACCCTCAAGCTGGCGCAAATGCGAGCTCATATGAACGCAATCATGGCCACCGTGGATGTGGGCCCACCCCGGTTTTCCAACTACTGACCTTTGCGGCAAGCTCAACCCCCAGACCCATGAATGCCAAATGCTTTGAGGTCTAAGGCTGCCACCGGCAAGGCCAACAGCCAATACACTGGAACCGCACAGAGCAGCAGCAAACCATCAAGCTCGAATTAAAAAAATTCACCCTCAACCAGGACACCACCATGAGACTTCAAGGAAAAACCGCACTCGTCACAGCTGCCGGGCAAGGCATTGGGCGCGCCAGCGTGCTGGCCATGGCCGAACAGGGGGCGCAGGTGATTGCCACCGACATCAAGCCCGAATTGTTGGCAGGCTATGCCGGCGTGGCCAATGTGCGCACTGCGGTGCTTGACGTGCTGGACAAGGCGGCTATCGGGCGCCTGGTGGCCACCCTGCCGCCGCTCAATGTGCTGTTCAATTGCGCCGGCTATGTGCACAACGGCAGCATTCTTCAGGCAAGCGACGAAGACTGGGATTTCGCCTTCAACCTCAATGTGCGCGCCCAATATTGGATGATTCAGGCCGTGCTGCCCGCCATGCTGGCCGGCGGTGGCGGCAGCATCATCAACATGGCCAGTGTCTGCGGCAGCCTCAAGGGATTGCCCAACCGCTTCATCTACGGCGCTAGCAAGGCTGCTGTGGTGGGCCTGACCAAGTCGGTCGCCGCTGATTTTGTCGGCAAGGGCATTCGTTGCAATGCGATTGCACCGGGCACTGTAGACACCCCCTCTTTGCAAGACCGCATCAACAGCTACCCCGACCCGGTGCAGGCGCGCAAAGACTTTGTCGCCCGCCAGCCCATGGGCCGCTTGGCCCAGGCCGCCGAGATCACGCCGATTGTGGTCTACCTGGCCAGCGACGAGTCGGTTTTTGCCAGCGGACAATTGTTTGCTGTGGATGGCGGCATGACCATCTGAGCGGGCGGACAGGGCTGACAGGGGCATCCGCGGCCCAGGGGCGGGGCTGGGTTCACTCGCCCAGGTAGGCGGCGCGCACCCTGGGGTCTTTGAGCAGTTGTTGGGCGTCCCCAGCCATGGTGATCAGGCCAGAGTCCATCACATAGCCGCGGTCGGCAATCGACAGGGCCCGGCTGGCGTTTTGCTCCACCAGCAGCACAGTCACGCCCTGCGCCGAGACATCGCGCACGACCTCAAATATTTTCTCAACCATCAGCGGCGACAAGCCCATCGAGGGCTCGTCCATCAGCAGCACTTGGGGCCGGCTCATCAGGGCTCGTCCCATGGCGAGCATCTGCTGCTCGCCCCCGCTGAGCGTGCCAGCGAGTTGCTTGGCGCGCTCTTGCAGGCGCGGGAAAATGCCAAACACCTTGTCAATATCGTCTTCGATGGCGGCGGCGTCTTCGCGGACATAAGCCCCCATCTGCAGGTTCTCCAAAATGCTCATGCGGGTGAACACGCCGCGACCCTCGGGCACCATGGCCAGGCCCTGTTTGACCAGGTCCCAGGGGCCCTGGCCACGGATGCTCTGGCCCCGGTATTCGATATCGCCGGCGTTGATGGGCAGGATGCCAGTGATGGCCTTCATGGTGGTGGTTTTGCCCGCGCCGTTGGAGCCGATCAGGGACACCAGCTCGCCTTCGCGCACCTCAAAATCGATGCCTTTGACAGCCTGGATGCCGCCGTAGGAAACCTTCAGACCGGTGACCTTGAGAAGAATATTTGTCATGCTTGATTCCTTGCTCGGCAGGGCCGTACGCCGCCAACTGTTGGGCTGTTCAACTGGTGCCAAGATAGGCTTCTATGACCTTCTCGTTCTTTTGTACCTCGGCTGGCGTGCCCTCGGCAATCTGCCGGCCGTAATCGAGCACCGTGACCCGGTCGCACAGGCCCATCACCAGCTTGACATCATGCTCGATGAGCAAAATCGTGCGTTGGTCATTGCGGATTTTGTCGATCAGCTCGCGCAGCATCACCTTCTCGGTGGCGTTCATGCCGGCAGCTGGTTCATCTAGCGCAATGAGCTGCGGGTCGGTGGCCAAGGCCCGCGCAATTTCCAGGCGGCGCTGGTCGCCGTAGCTCAGCGTGCGGGCTTTGTAGTCAGCAAACCGGCCAATGCCGACATAGGCCAGCAGTTCCTGGGCCCGCTCGGCAATCGCCAGTTCTTCCGCTCGGAAGCTCGATGTGCGAAAAATCGCACCCAGCAGGCCGGAGCTGGTGCGGACATGGCGCCCGACCATCACGTTTTCCAGCGCGGTCATTTCGGCAAACAGGCGAATGTTTTGAAAGGTGCGGGCAATGCCGGCCTTGGCCACCTCATGCACAGCGGTGGGCTGGTAGGCCTTGCCAGCCAGGGCAAAGGTGCCGCTGTCGGGCGCGTAGAGGCCGGTGAGCACATTGAAAAAAGTGGTTTTACCGGCGCCATTGGGCCCAATCAGCCCGTAGACCTGGCCGCGCTGAATCCGGATGCCCACATCGCTCAAGGCCTGCAAGCCGCCAAAGCGCTTGGAGACGCCAGCCACATCAAGTACCGTGTCTGTCATGTTGTCCTCGTGAGTTGAAGCCGGGCTTGGCAGCGCTGTGACCACAGGGCCGGGCTCGATCAGGCTTTGGGTTTTTGTAGCGACCGGCCGTGCTCCGGCGCGGGCCACAAGCCTTTGGGCCGCAACAGCATGATGCTGATCATGGCGACGGCAATCAGCAACTGACGCAATATCGATGCGTCCATCCGCCCACCGCTGAGGGCCTGCAAAGGCCCCGCCACATAGCGCAAGACCTCCGGCAAGGCAGACAGCAGCACCGCACCCAAAATCACCCCGGGCAGGTGCCCAATGCCGCCTAGCACCACCATCGCCACCACCATGACCGACTCCATCAGACCGAACGATTCGGGCGAGATAAAGCCCTGGAAAGATGCAAACATGGCCCCAGAGACACCGCCAAAAGTGGCCCCCATGCCAAACGCCAGCAGCTTCAAGTTGCGGGTGTTGATGCCCATGGCCTTGGCGGCAACTTCGTCCTCGCGGATGGCCATCCAGGCGCGCCCGACGCGGGACAATTCAAGCCGATGGCAAATCAGCACGCTGACCAGCACCAAGGCCAGAAACAGGTAGTAGTACAGACTCACAGAGGCCAGCTCAAAGCCCAGCACCTCGACTTTTTTGCCCAGGTTGAGGCCGAAAAAACTGATGGAATCGATCTGATTGATGCCCTTGGGCCCGTTGGTGATGTTCACGGGGTGGTCAAGGTTGTTGAGAAACACCCGGATGATTTCGCCAAAACCCAGCGTCACAATGGCCAGGTAGTCGCCCCGCAGGCGCAGGGTGGGAGCGCCCAGCAGCACGCCAAAGAAACCGGCCAAGCCGGCAGCCAGTGGAATCACGATCCACAACGGAGAGTGAACCCCGTTCGGAAACAGCGAGGCCACCATGGCAAAGCTCTCGCTGAGGTGCGGCGAGGCCATCAGACCGTACATGTAGGCACCAATGGCGAAAAAAGCCACATAGCCCAAATCGAGCAGGCCGGCATAGCCAACCACAATATTCAGGCCCAGTGCCAGCAACACATACAGCAGGGCCATATCGGCGATGCGCACCCAGGCGTTGCCAAAACCCTGCAACAGCAATGGCAGCAGCAACAGACCCACTGCTGCCAGCGCCATGGCGATCAGATTGCGGTGTTTGAGTTTCATGTCGGTCCTTGGTTTAGCACGCCGTACAAGGCTCAGGCGCGATCTGCCACCCGTTCACCGAGCAGGCCAGAGGGCCGCAGTGTGAGCACGATGATCAAAACAATAAAAGCAAAAATATCCGAGTAATGGCTGCCCAACACGCCCCCGGTCAGGGCGCCGATGTAGCCCGCGCCAATCGACTCGATCAGCCCGAGCAAAATGCCCCCGACCACTGCGCCGGCCAGGTTACCAATGCCACCAAACACTGCCGCCGTGAAGGCCTTCAGGCCGGGTAAAAAACCCATGGTGTGCTGCACCGTACCGTAGTTGGCAGCCCACATCACCCCAGCTATTGCCGCCAGCACCGCGCCCATCACGAAGGTGGCAGAAATCACCAGATCAGGCTTGACACCCATCAGGGCCGCCACGCGGGGGTTCTCTGCGGTAGCACGCATGGCCCGCCCAAGCTTGGTGCTGTTGACCACCCACATCAGCACCGCCAGCGACACCGCGGTCATCGCCAAAATAAGGACCTGCGTCGGGGTGATCACAGCGCCACCGATGTTAAACGGCGTGCTGGGCAGCAATGTGGGATAGGGCTTGTAGTTAGGCTTCCAGATGATCATGGCCAGGGTCTGCAGCAAGATCGACATGCCGATCGCCGTGATCAAGGGCGCGAGCTTGGGGCTGTTGCGCAGTGGGCGGTAGGCCACTTTTTCAATCACGAAGTTCAGCGCCGCGGCCACCACGCAGGAGATCACCAGCGCCACCACCAGGATCACATAGCCTGGCGTGCCCGGCATGCCGTCTTTCATCAGTCCGATGATGGTCCAACTGGTCAGGGCGCCGACCATGAGCACCTCGCCATGGGCGAAATTGATCAAATTGATGATGCCGTACACCATGGTGTAGCCTAGCGCAACCAGTGCGTACATGCTGCCCAACACCAGTCCATTGATGACCTGCTGTAGAAAGGTGTCCATGAAAAACTTCTCCGATTTTTGGGCGCCGCCGAGTTCAAGGACTGCCTCAAATGCGGACCGATCACTTGAACTCTGCGCGACTTTTTGGCAATTTTTCTGCCAAAGGGCTTGACACCTGTGGGGGGAGCAGATTGTATCGATGCAGGTGCAAACCAGTGGTCGCGCAGCACAGGGGTTTACCCCTGATCGCAGGCCAGCCCAGGTCTGCGCGGAGTCAAGCACCGGCTTGGTTGAGGGCCCTGAGTTGGCGCAGCTTCTCGGCAATCCGGATTTCCAAGCCCCGCTCCACCGGGCGGTAGAAACCTGGCGCAGCCATGTCCTCGGGCAGGTAGTTTTCACCGGCGGCGAAACCACCGGCTTCGTCGTGCGCGTAGCGGTAAGCCTTGCCGTAATCGAGCGACTTCATCAACTCGGTGGGGGCGTTGCGCAGGTGTTTGGGAACCGCCCGGGTACCGTCTTTTTTGACCCAGGCGCGTGCCTCATTGAAAGCCTTGTAAACCGCGTTGGACTTGGCCGCCACGGCCAGGTACACCACGCACTGAGCCAGTGCGAGTTCCCCCTCGGGCGTGCCCAGGCGCTCGTAAACTTCAGCGGCGTCAAGCGCCAGGCGCAGTGCGCGCGGGTCTGCTAAGCCAATGTCTTCGTTGGCCATGCGGATCAGGCGGCGCGCCAAATAGCGGGGGTCTGCACCACCATCGAGCATGCGCACCAACCAATACAGGGCGGCATCCGGGTCAGACCCCCGCACTGATTTGTGCAAGGCGCTGATGGTGTCGTAGAACTGCTCGCCGCCCTTGTCGTAGCGGCGCATGCGCTCACCCAACACGCTCACCAGCCAGGCATCGCTCACCTCTGAGCGCTGCTCTTGTTGGGCCGCAGTGCTCAGGGTTTCGAGCGTGTTGAGCAGGCGTCTGGCGTCGCCGTCGGCGTAGGCAATCAAGCGGTCTATGGCGGCCTGCTCAAGCGGAGGTACAGCGCCATGGGCCAGCGCCCGGGCCACGATCTGGGCCAGATCTTGCGCGGTCAAGGCCTGCAAAACATAGACCGCTGCGCGCGACAGCAGGGCTGAATTAAGCTCGAACGAAGGGTTTTCGGTGGTCGCGCCAATAAAGGTCAACAGGCCGCTCTCAACATGGGGCAAAAACGCGTCCTGCTGGCTTTTGTTGAAGCGGTGCACCTCGTCAACAAACAGGATCGTACGTCGTCCCTGCTGGCGCGCCAGCTGCGCTCGCTCGACTGCCTCGCGAATATCCTTCACGCCACCGAGTACCGCGCTGATGGTAAGGAACTGGGCATCAAAAGCCTGGGCCATCAGCCGCGCCATGGTGGTCTTGCCGGTGCCAGGCGGCCCCCAAAGAATGCAGCTGTGGGGCTGGCCCGACTCAAAGGCCAGGCGCAAGGCCATGCCTGCGCCCAGCAGGTGCTGCTGCCCGATCACCTCGGCCAGCGTGCCGGGCCGCAAGCGCTCGGCCAGCGGCTGGTGCAGGCTACCAGCAGCGGCCAGGCCAGCTGCTGCGCTTGGCTCGGGGGCGGCTGTCACTGCCGAATAAGGTCTGCCCCGGCAGGCGGCTTGAACTGAAAACTCGATGCCTCAACCGGGCTATTGGCCTGGAATGCAGAGAAGGTGAGCACCGAGCGTTGGCCAAAGCTGTCAAGAATCTCCAGTGCCACCAGTTCTAAACCGCGAAAACCAAGCTGCACGCTTTGAAGCTGCCCGTCCCGCGCCTTGGGTGTGGCAAGAACCCACTGCAGACCATCACGCGCTGGTGCTTCGGCCAGGGTAAAGTCGTTTTGCAAGGCCCGCACATCGGCCGCCGAGGCGATCAAGGCGGCAGGTGTTGTGCTCAGCGCCTGCGCTTGCTGGCGCGCCGTCACTTGGTTCAAATCGACGTCATACAGCCACAGTGTCTGGCCATCGGCCACGATGGTTTGCTCAAAGGGCTTGCGGTAAACAAAACGAAATCGGTTCGGCCGGGCAAACTCAAAGCTTCCAGCAGAGTTCTTAGGCCGTGCAAGCACCCCGTCTTTGGGTGGCGCAGTGACCGACTGGGTGAACTCGGCCCGCCCGCTCTTGACGGTCTTGACAAACTGGTCGAGGCTTTCGAGCCCGCCCGCGGCCGCCAGTGTGGCCTTGAGTACCAAAGCCAGCCCAATTGCCAGCGCCAGTATTGGTTTATTCGGGGTCATGATTCAGAGCGCGTAGGCACCAAAATATCGCGCTGTCCGCTGCTGCTCATGCTGCTGACTAGGCCGGCTTTTTCCATGTCTTCGACCAGCCTGGCAGCCCGGTTGTAGCCAATCTTGAGGTGGCGCTGAACCAGTGAAATGCTGGCCTTGCGGTTTTTCAGAACCACCTCGACGGCCTGGTCGTACATGGGGTCTTTTTCGCCGCCCGCTTCGCCCAGCCCATCCTCTTCGCCGTCCACCGTGCCACCCTCAAGCACGCCTTCGATGTAATTGGGCTCGCCCTGGCTCTTGAGGTAGCTCACCACACGGTGTACCTCTTCATCGCTGACAAAAGCGCCATGTACCCGTACCGGCAAGCCGGTGCCACTGGGCATGTAAAGCATGTCACCCATGCCCAGCAGGGCCTCCGCCCCCATCTGGTCAAGAATAGTTCGGCTGTCAATTTTGCTGCTCACCTGAAACGCGATGCGGGTCGGGATATTGGCCTTGATCAGACCGGTGATCACATCCACACTGGGCCGCTGGGTGGCCAAAATCAGGTGAATGCCCGCGGCGCGGGCTTTTTGCGCCAGGCGGGCAATGAGCTCCTCGATTTTTTTACCCACCACCATCATCAAGTCAGCCAGCTCATCAATCACCACCACAATGTGAGGCAGCCGGTCAAGCGGCTCCGGCGCCTCTGGGGTCAGGCTGAAAGGGTTGCCAATATGCTCGCCGCGCGCTTTGGCGTCTTCAATTTTGACGTTGTAGCCGGCCAAATTGCGAACGCCCATTTTGCTCATGAGCTTGTAGCGCCGCTCCATCTCTGCCACGCACCAGTTCAGGCCGTGCGCGGCCTGCTTCATGTCGGTTACCACCGGCGCAAGCAGGTGGGGAATGCCTTCATAGACTGACATTTCGAGCATCTTCGGGTCTATCATCAGCAGACGTACATCACGGGCTTCAGCCTTGTACAGCAGGCTCAAAATCATGGCATTGATGCCCACCGACTTGCCCGAGCCGGTGGTGCCAGCCACCAGCACATGGGGCATCTTGGCCAGATCGGCCACGATCGGGTTGCCGATGATGTCCTTGCCCAAACCCATGGTCAGCATGGATTTGGCATCGTTGTAGGTGTTGGAGCCCAAAATCTCGGACAGCCGAATCGACTGGCGTTTGGCATTGGGCAATTCAAGCGCCATGTAGTTTTTGCCTGGGATGGTCTCCACCACCCGGATCGACACCAAACTGAGCGAACGCGCCAGATCTTTGGCCAGGCCGACAATTTGCGAGCCCTTCACCCCGGTGGCCGGCTCAATTTCGTAGCGCGTGATCACCGGGCCCGGTTGGGCTAACACCACACGCACATCAACACCAAAATCTTTGAGTTTCTTCTCAATCATGCGGCTGGTCATCTCCAGCGTCTCCGGGGCCACCGTTTCCTGGCGGGACAGTGCGCCGTCGAGCAGGTCAACCTGCGGCAGGCGGCTGTCGGGCAACTCGACAAACAAGGGCTTTTGCCGCTCCTTGGCAGCCCGCTCACTGCGAGGAGTCTCAACCAGCACCGGCTCAATCATGAGCGGCAGGGTCACAGGCTGCGCCGGGCCGCCCTGCTCGGCTAGCTCAGACACCAGTTCATCGCGCTCCCGGGTGGCCTGTTGGCCCATAGCCAGGTCCTGCGCTACTTCGCGCTGTTCCCGGCGCAACTCAACCTGCGAGTACATCCAGGCCCCCAGGCGCTCAGCCAGCAGCGCCCAAGAAAAACCAAACACCAAGGCCAGGCCAAGCAGCATCAGGGTTATGCCCAGCAAGGCAGAACCGGTGGCACCCAACCACTGCAGCCCCAAGGGACCCAGCCAATAGCCCAGCAAGCCGCCCCCATGGCCGGGCAAATAGAGCTCCAGCCGGCTCAGGCGAGCCCACTCCAGACCCGTGCTGCCCAGCAGCAGCAGGCTCAGTCCCAGGAAAAATTCCATCCGCCCGGACAGGCCGCCACGGCCAGCAGGCCTGGGCGCACTGTCCTCCCCGGGGCTGCGCGCGCGCAGCCAGCGCGCCAGAGCCAACAACCACAGGCGCAGGGCCGCAGCGGCGCACCACCAGACCGAAAATCCGAGCAGAAAATAGCTGGCATCGGCCACGCCTGCACCGATCTGGCCAACCCGATTGCGCAGCGCCCCGTCCACACCTGAGGTCGACCAGGCAGGGTCTTGAGCCGAATAAGTCAGCAGTGAGAGCAGCCAGAAGCCCAGCAGCAACAGGCACAGCAGCAGGCCGAATTCATCCGCAAATCGGGCCCAGCCCGAACGTACCACCCCCGCCGTGGCGCGGTCCTGGTTGAGCGTGTTGAGCGAATAGGTCATTGGCGAGAAAACAGCAGCCGGTAGAAAGCGGTTGGCCGAAATGGCCGCCGAACGGGTTCATACAATACCGGGCCCGCCGCGTCTGGCAAACACCCATGGCGTCGGTTAGTCCTTGTTTTTGTCTCGTCCACGCCCCAACTGTACACGCCCACCAGCTATTTTTTGAAAAGGTCAGGTTTTTAAAATGTCCAACAACCGTCACGCCAGGGTGCTCATCCTGGGCTCTGGTCCGGCCGGCTACACCGCAGCCATCTATGCCGCGCGCGCCAACCTCAAACCCATGCTAGTCACCGGCATGGCGCAGGGCGGGCAACTCATGACCACCACCGACGTAGACAACTGGCCTGCTGATGCACATGGCGTGCAGGGGCCCGATTTGATGCAGCGTTTTCTCGAGCACGCCGAGCGCTTCAAGACCGAGGTCCTGTTTGACCAAATCAGCGCAGTCGACTTCAGTCAGCGGCCCTTCAGGCTCACTGGTGACAGCGGCAGCTACACCTGCGACGCCCTGGTGCTGGCCACCGGCGCTTCGGCCAAATACCTGGGGCTGGCTTCCGAGGCTGCCTTCATGGGGCGCGGGGTTTCAGGCTGCGCCACCTGCGACGGATTTTTTTACCGCGACCAGGTCTGCTGCGTCATCGGCGGTGGCAACACGGCAGTCGAAGAGGCTTTGTATTTGTCTAATATCGCCAGCCGGGTTTACCTGGTGCACCGGCGCGACAAGTTCAAGGCGGAGGCGATTCTGATCGACAAACTGATGGACAAAGTGGCCGCCGGAAAAATCGAACTCAAAACCTTTCAAACCCTGGACGAGGTACTGGGTGACGCCAGCGGTGTGACCGGTGTGCGCCTCAAACATGTCCACAGCGGGGCGACTGAAGAACTTGAGCTCAAGGGCTGCTTTATCGCCATCGGGCACTCGCCCAACACAGACATCTTCCAAGGCCAACTCGAGATGGCTGGGGGCTACATCATCACGCAGGGCGGGCTCAAGGGTTTTGCCACCATGACCAGCGTACCGGGCGTGTTTGCGGCTGGCGATGTGCAAGACCATGTCTACCGCCAAGCCATCACCAGCGCTGGCACGGGTTGCATGGCGGCCCTGGACGCGCAGCGCTTTTTGGAGCAAAGCTGAGCCTTGCACGACTCAAAATTTAGCCTGAGCGCCGGCCGCTTGCCAACCGCAGACAACACAAGATCCCAGGCCAGCCAAGCCGACCCGTAGTCAGGCCGCGGCCAGCAGCCAGCGAAGCCCGAACCGGCCCACGAGACGTCTATAATCTGCGGCTTTGCTAAAACTGCTCCCGCTCTAGTGTGAGCAGTTTTTGGCAGCCGGGTTACCGCCACCCTACCCCTTGGCGAGGTGAGGCGCCCAAGCATGGGCGCCGTGATAAAAATCTGGAGTGTCCACATGGCACGCGTATGTGAAGTCACGGGCAAGGGCCCGATGGTGGGGAACAATGTTTCTCACGCCAACAACAAAACCAAGCGCCGGTTCCTCCCGAACCTGCAATACCGCCGCTTCTGGGTCGAGACCGAAAACCGCTGGGTGCGCCTGCGCATCTCCAACGCCGGCCTGCGTCTGATCGACAAGAATGGCATCGATTCAGTGCTCGCAGACCTGCGCGCACGTGGCCAGGCATAAGGAGCAAGACCATGGCAACCAAAGGCGGACGCGAAAAAATCAAGCTGGAATCTACAGCAGGCACTGGTCATTTTTATACGACCAGCAAAAACAAGAAAACCA
>CAMATS010000003.1 GCA_945861195.1 Rhodoferax sp. OV413 | reverse complement strand
CGCACCCGGGTCTTGCAAGCCAACAGCTACGGCGTGGCCCGTTTTTGAGCTGCGGCCTCCTCGATTGCCCACACCTGTGCCCCCACCCACGATGAATCGGCCGACTACCGCCACGCCACCAGAGCCACCCCCGATGTTTGACAGGGTTTTAATTGCCAATCGGGGCGAGATTGCGGTGCGCATCATCCGGAGCTGCCAGAGCCTGGGCTACAGCACGGTGGCGGTGTATTCCGGTGCCGACCGCGAGGCGCTGCATGTCGCCCTGGCCGATCAGGCGCTGTGTATCGGCCCCGGGCCGGCCGCGCAGTCTTACCTGGCCGGAGACAAGCTCATAGCAGCTGCCAAAGCCAGTGGTGCAGGGGCAATCCACCCCGGGTACGGATTTTTATCCGAGCGCTCAGATTTTGCGCAGGCGGTGCAGGGCGCCGGCCTGGTGTTTATCGGACCAGATTGGCAGGCGATTGAGGCCATGGGCAATAAAAGCAGCGCCAAAATACGCATGCTCGCGGCCGGTGTGCGCTGCGTGCCGGGCTACCAGGGCGATGCACAAAGTGATGCGAGCCTGCTGGCCGAGGCCATCAAGATCGGCCTGCCGGTGATGGTCAAAGCTGCCGCCGGCGGTGGTGGGCGCGGCATGCGGCTGGTGCAGGAAGCGGCTGATTTGCTGGCCGCCATCCAGTCGGCCCGCAGCGAATCGGTCAATGCCTTTGGCGATGGGCAGTTGTTGATCGAAAAAGCCGTGCTGCAGGCGCGGCATGTTGAGATCCAAGTGTTTGGCGACCGGCATGGCAATTTGGTGCATATCGGCGAGCGCGACTGCTCGGTGCAAAGGCGGCATCAAAAACTGGTGGAAGAGTCGCCCAGCCCGGCGGTCGACGATGCCCTGCGTGCGCGCATGGGGGCAGCTGCAGTGGCCGCTGCCCGGGCGGTGGACTACGTGGGTGCGGGCACTGTGGAATTTTTGTTGGCGCGCGACGGCAGCTTTTATTTTCTTGAGATGAACACCCGCTTGCAGGTGGAGCATCCAGTGACAGAGGCTGTCTATGACCTCGACCTGGTGGCCTGGCAGTTGCGCGTGGCCCGGGGCGAGGCCCTGCCACTCAGCCAAGAGGCCATCAATGCCCGGCGCAGCGGCTGGGCCATGGAAGTGCGCTTATGCACCGAAGACCCTGCCAACGATTTTTTGCCCCAGACCGGCAGGCTGCTGGCCTGGCAGCCGCCACAGGGCAGGGGCATGCGTGTTGACCATGGCTTGCAGCAGGGTGACACAGTGCCGGTCTTTTATGACAGCATGCAAGCCAAGTTAATTGCAGCAGGCGAAACCCGTGAGGAGGCGCGGCGCAAACTGCTGCAGATGCTAGACCAAACCCTGCTGCTGGGCCTGCCCAGCAACCGAGACTACCTGCGCCAGATCATTGCTCACCCGGTGTTTGCGCAAGGAGATTTTTCAACCAGCTTTGTGATCGAGCACCTGAGCCCAGAAAGCTTTGCCGCCAGCCAAGTCCCCACGCCTTTGCACATCGCGCTTGCCGCGCTGTTGCTGTACCGCGGCCAGGCACTGGCCTTGCAGACCGATGCGGCGCTGGATGCTGAGCTGCTGGAGTGGCAAAGCTCGGCTCCCTCGCAGGTGCCGATGTTGCTGCAATGCGGCGAGCGTTCGCTGCGGGTCAGTGTGAGCGCCCTTGGCGATAGTCACTACCGCGCCGAAGTTGAAGGGCAGGCACTGGACATCCAGATTCTGGAAATGCAATTCCCCACGGCTCGCTTCATGCATGCTGGCCTGGCAGCCAAGGCCAGCTATATGGTGGCGGGCAGCAGCGTGTATTTGTCCTATGGCGGCCAGACCCTGAGCTACGCCGACACCACCCTGGCTCCGGTCGCAAAGGCCGCGGCTTTGGGCGATGGACGCATGCTCGCGCCCATGGATGGCAAGGTCTTGCGGGTGCTAGTCACAGCGGGCGAAAACGTCACCAAAGGGCAGGCGCTTGCGGTGCTCGAAGCCATGAAAATCGAGTTTGTTATCAGCAGCAGCGCGGACAGCCTGGTCACAGCGGTGAGCTGCCAGGCCGGCCAGCAAGTTCGCGCGCGTCAGCTGCTGATCAGCCTTGCGCCCGGCCAAAAGGAAGTAGCGGCAAGCCTATGAAGCTTTACCACAGTGTGGATGCGCGCTCGCTGCGCCCACTCTGGGCGCTGGAAGAAATGGGTTTGCCCTACGAACTCGAAGTACTGCCTTTTCCGCCGCGTGTTTTGAAAAAAGACTTTCTGGCCCTCAACCCGCTTGGCACGATTCCCTACCTGATCGACGGCGATATCCGCATGACCGAATCGAGCGGCATCTGTCACTACCTCGTAGAGCGCTACGGCAAGCATCAGTTTGGCCTGCGCCCGGAACACCCCGAATACGGCAGTTACATCAACTGGTTGTTCCACAGCGACGCCACCCTCACATTCCCGCAAACCATAGCGCTGCGCTACGGGCTGATGGAGCCGCCAGAACGCCGCTTGCCCCAAGCGGTGGAGGACTATAAAAAATGGTATTTGGCGCGGCTGCGCCTGCTCAGCGCTCATCTGCTGACCCGTGATTACCTGTGCGACGGGCGCTTCACGATTGCCGATATCTGCATCGGCTATGCGCTGTTTCTGGGTACCACCGCGGGGCTGGACTTGGGCGCGCAATATGCGCCGCAGGTGCAGCACTATCTGGCACGCCTGCTGAGCCGGCCGGCCCTGCTGCGCGCCCGTGCCCTGGGCGCCTGATGGCGTGGCTGGCTGAGCGCAAACCCTGGCACCGCAAAAGGATGACCGCATGAGTGATGTAGACCTGGCCGATACCGAATTGATGCTGGCCCAAGTGCGCCGCTTTGCGCAGACTGAGGTGGCGCCTTATCTCGAAGCCTGGGAGGCGGCCGGGGAGTTTCCGCGCAGCATGTACCGGCGCTGGGCCGAACTTGGCTGGCTGGGGCTGGGTTACCCGCAGGAACTGGGTGGAATTCCCGCACCCTGGCTGTTTCGCAATGCATTTGCTGTGGCCATAGCCCGCTACACCGGCAGCGGTGGTTTGTTGGCAGGGCTGGGCAGCAATAGCATCGGCCTGCCGCCGATCATCAATCATGGCAGTCAGGCCTTGCAAGAGGCCATTGTTCCGCCAGTGCTGGCGGGCGACAAAATTGCCGCGCTGGGCATCAGCGAGCCTGGCGCTGGCTCGGACGTGGCGAGCCTGCGCACCACCGCGCGGCGTGAGGGCGATCACTATGTGATCCAGGGTGAAAAAACCTTCATCACCTCGGGCATGCGCTTTGACTGGATCAGCCTGGCCGTGCGCACCGACCCGTCAATCAAAGGCGCAGGCGGCATCTCCATGCTGGCAGTGCCAGGGGACGCGCCCGGCCTGTCGCGCACCAGGCTGCAAAAAATGGGTTGGCATTGCTCGGACACCGCCACGCTGCACTTTGACAATGTGCGCGTACCGCTGGGAAATTTGCTGGGAGGCGAAAACCAGGGCTTCAAAATCATCATGACCAACTTCAATGGTGAGCGCCTGGGCATGTCGGCTACTGCCGTGGGCATGGCCGAGGCCTGCTATGACGAAGCGCTGGCCTGGGCGCGTCAGCGTACAACTTTCGGTCAGCCACTCACCAGCCACCAGGCGGTACGCCATAAACTGGTCGACATGCGCATGCGTATTGAGGCGAGCCGCGCTTGGCTAGACAAACTCTCGCTACAGGCCGACCGGCAACAGACTGGCCCGGCCTGGGTGGCCGAGGTCTGTATGCTGAAAAACCAGTCCACCCAGACCATGCAATTTTGCGCCGACCAGGGGGTGCAGATTCTTGGCGGCATGGGCTATATGCGCGGCAGCGCCAGCGAACGCATCTACCGCGAAGTCAAGGTCATGACCATTGGCGGGGGCACCGAAGAAATCATGAAAGAACTGGCTGCGCGTCAGCTCGACATATAAAGACTGAAACAGGCCCACAAACCGGCAGCAAGCAGGAAAAAATATGCAAAAAGCCATACTCACCTGCGCCCTGACCGGCGTGTTGACCGACCCTCTGCAACACCCGGTGCCAGTCACCCCAAGGCAAATGGCGGCCGAGGCCAAGAGTGCCTATGACGCCGGTGCGACCATCATGCATGTACACCTGCGTTGCCAGCAAGAAGCCATGGGTCACTTGCCCTCCTGGGACCCGGATCTGGCGTGGGCGGTGACCCAGGCCATACGCGACGCCTGCCCCGGGGTCATCATCAACCTGAGCACCGGTGTGGTGGGTATGGACATCGCTGGTCCACTGGCCTGTATCCGTCGGGTCAGGCCCGAGATTGCGGCCTGCAATGCGGGCACACTGAACTACCTCAAGATCCGCTCGGACGGTCGCTGGGCCTGGCCGCCCATGGTGTTTGACAACCCTGTCGAGAAGGTGCGGGCCTTTTTGGATGTGATGCGTGAGACTGGCACCATGCCCGAGTTCGAATGCTTTGATGTCGGCATTGTTCGCTCGGTGGCCATGTTCAAAAAAGCCGGCATGACCGATCACTTGGATTACAACTTTGTCATGGGCGTGGACTCTGGTATGCCCGCCGATGCCGAATTACTGGCCTGGTTGCACCGACAAATCGAGCCCGGTGTTACTTGGCAAAGCACTCTGATTGGGCGCCAGGACATCTGGCCGGTGCATCAGGCCACGGCCGATCTCGGCGGCATGCTGCGCACTGGCCTGGAGGATACGTTTTACCTGCCTGACGGGTCCCGCGCCAGTGGCAACGGTGCGCTGATTGCTGCGCTGGCCGACTGTGCCCGCGCTGCCGGGCGCGATATCGCATCCCCTGCCGAAGCCCGTGCCTGCCTGGGGCTTCGCGCAGCGGCCTGAAGTACCAGCCAAAGTCAAACTGTTTGCGGAGCCAACATGCAATTCACCCACGAACACCGCGAAGTCCAAAAAAGCCTCAAGCGCTTGATAGACCAAGAGATCAACCCCCATGTGGACGAGTGGGAGGAGGCTGGTATTTTTCCGGCGCACGAAGTATTCAAAAAACTTGGCAATCTGGGCCTACTGGGCCTGACCAAACCCGAGGCCTATGGTGGTGCGGGTCTGGATTACAGCTACAGCCTGGCAATGGCCGAGACCCTGGGCCATATCCATTGCGGCGGGGTTCCCATGGCCATCGGTGTGCAGACCGATATGTGCACGCCAGCGCTGGCCCGCTTTGGCAGCCCCGAGTTGTGCCAAGAGTTTCTCGTCCCGGCTGTGGCGGGCGATATGGTGGGCTGTATCGGTGTGTCCGAACCCGGCGCCGGCAGCGATGTATCGGCTATCAAAAGCCAGGCCCGCAAGGACGGTGACGACTACCTGATCAGCGGCCAGAAAATGTGGATCACCAACAGCTTGCAGGCCGACTGGATGTGCATGCTGGTGAACACCGGCGAAGGCCCGGCGCACCGGAACAAAAGCCTGGTGATGGTACCCATGCGCCAAGGCCGCGGCGGCCAGCTGACCAAGGGCATTGAGGTGGCGAAAAAAATCCGCAAGATCGGGATGAACAGCAGCGACACCGGCCTGATTTACTTTGACCAGGTGCGCGTGCCGCAACGTAACCGCATTGGCGCAGAGGGCCAGGGCTTTGTCTACCAGATGCAGCAGTTCCAGGAAGAGCGCCTGTGGGCGGCGGCCAGCACCTTGCAAGGGCTCAACAACTGTATTCAAGACACCATAGGCTGGGCGCAGGAGCGCCGGCTGTTTGGTGCTACCTTGGCAGACCAGCAATGGGTTCAGTTCAAACTCGCCGAAATGAAAACCGAGGTGGAAGCCCTGCGGGCCCTGACCTACCGCGCCTGCGAGCTGTATGTGCAGGGGCAGGACGTCACCGAGCTAGCCAGCATGGCCAAACTGATGGCCGGACGCCTCAACCGCAGCGTACCCGATGGCTGCCTGCAGTTTTGGGGTGGCATGGGCTATGCGTGGGAGAGCCGAATCTCGCGCGCTTACCGCGATGGTCGCCTGGCTTCGATCGGCGGCGGCGCAGACGAGGTCATGCTGGGCATTCTGTCCAAAATCATGGGCATTGCAAAAAGAAAGCCGGCACCCGACTAACCCGGGTGCTGGGCCTGGTGTGCTTCTATTCTGGCCTGGACCAGGTCGCGGTTTTTAACCGCGTTCGGGTCGCCTTTTTTAGCTGCCATGGTGTACCACCGCAGCGCCTGGGTATCGTCTGCTTCAACCCCCTGCCCTTGATCGAACATAAAGCCCAGGTTGGACAAGGCCGTGGGATGGTCTTGAGCCGCAGCCAACTTGTACCAGCGCATGGCCTCTGGGTAGTTTTGTGGGGCACCATGGCCGTTGGCGTACATAAAGCCCATCTTGGTTTGCGCATCGGCGCTGCCTCTGGTAGCGGCTGCTTGGTACCAACGCAGCGCTTCGTGGTAGTCTAGTTTGACCCCCTGTTCATGCTCATACATCACGCCGATGTTGTACTGCGCAGCAAGGTGCCCACGGGCAGCTGCCAAGTGATACCAATGCAGGGCCTGTGCGAAGTCTTGCTTGATGCCGCGTCCATGCTCGTACATGACACCAAGCTTGTTGTGCGCATCAAAATGCCCCAGCTCGGCTGCTGCCTTGTACCAGGTGAAGGCCTCCATGTCGTCTTGTTCAAAGCCTTGATGGTGTTCATACATGAAAGCAATGCCATATTTCGCATCTGCATGGTTTTGGGCCGCCGATAGTTTGTACCAACGCATCCCTTCTTGAAAGTCTTGTTTAACACCATGCCCGCAGTTGTGCATGAGGCCCAGGCGGTATTGCGCGGCAGCGTGGCCATGGTCGGCTGCCAGCTTGTAGTAATGCAGCGCTTGGACAAAGTCTTCGCTGGCGCCTTGTCCTTTTTCGAACATCAGGCCGACATTGAACTGTGCGCTCACATTCCCTTGTGCTGCTGAGAGTTTGTAGCAGCGCATCGCCTCGGCTTCGTTTTTTGCTACGCCCTGTCCCTTTTGGTACATCACACCCAGGTTGTATTGCGCCTCAGCCTCTCCCTTTGCCGCAGCATCTCGTCCTCTGATGAACTCGGCTTCAATGGCCACAACAATATCGTGTTGCTGCTTGAGTAGTTCTTCCATTCTGGACATGGCTGATTCCTGTGCGTTGGTCAATAACGGTGGCCTAACATGAATGATAGTCTGACTCGGCCATGCCTTGCGACACACCGTGTGCCGAAGACCCTTGGATGCTGCCTGGCTAGGCCAGGCCAGCAGGGTGTTACTGCATTTTGATGTTGGCTTGCTTGATCAATTTGCCAAAGCGCTCAAACTCCTGGCGGTTGAGTTGGCTGAATTGTTCAACGCTCAGATTACCGGGCTCGCCGCCCAAGCCCTTGAGTTTGGCCTGCACATCGGGCAGCTTGATGATGCGTGCAAGCTCTGATTGGAGCCGGGCGACCACCTCCGGCGGTGTGCCTGCAGTCACAAAGACACCGTACCAGGTGCTCATGTCGGAGCCGCTGACGCCGGCTTCGGTCAGGGTTGGGACATTGGGCAATTCAGCGCTTCTTTGGGGCGTGGTGACTGCCAGGGCTTTGAATTTGCCTGCCTTGATTTGGCCCATCGCCGAAGAGGTGGTGTCAAACATGATTTGAACATTGCCGGCAATGATGTCCAGATGCGCTTGCGCGCTGCCTTTGTAGGGTATGTGGACACTTTTGACGCCGGCGGCGATGTCAAACCCCTCGCCCGCTATGTGTTGCGTGCTGCCAATACCCGACGATGCGTACTTGAAGTCTTCCGGTTTTGCCTTCATCAGGGCCACGAGTTCCTTCACGGTATTGGCCGGCACATTAGCGCCAACCACCAGCACATTGGGCACTGTGACCACCAGGCCGATTGGGGTGAGGTCTTTCATAGGATCAAAGGACAGCTTGATCAAATGCGGGGCTATCGCCTGCCCGGTGTTGGTGGCCACCAACAGGGTGTAGCCATCGGCTTGCGCTTTGGCGGTTAATTCCGCGGCAATGGTGTTCGAGGCCCCGGGTTTGTTTTCAACAACGAATGTGCCCTTAAAAGACTCGGCCATTTTTTCAGCCAACATGCGCGCAATGATGTCAGTGCCGCCACCGGCACCGGCGCCAACCATAAGCCGCACAGGCTTGCTCGGGTAAGTGGCCTGGGCGTGGGCCGGCATAGCAATGCTGATGCAGGCGGCGAACAGAAAGGCAAAGGTTTTCTTCATGATGTCTCCGTGTAATGTTGAGGTAGTTAAGCGGTTTTTGATTGGCGATGGTGCAAGCCCATTCGGCAGGCCAGTTCGAAGGCATTGAACATGGCCTGCGGATTGGCTTGCTTGGTTCCGACGATGTCATAGGCGGTGCCGTGGGCTGGCGTAGTGATTGGTATTGGCAGGCCGCCATGCACCGTGACGCCCTTCTCAAAGCCCATCAGCTTCATGGCAATTTGGCCCTGGTCGTGGTACATGGTGACCACGCCGTCGTAGCCCCCTTCCTTGCGGATGGCGCGCACAAAGGCGGTATCGGCAGGGAAGGGTCCGTCTGCTGGGTAGCCAGCGGCTACGGCCAGTTGTACACCGGGCGCAATCACTGTGATCTCTTCATCGCCGTAGTTGCCGTTGTCGCCGTTGTGCGGGTTGAGCCCGCACACCGCTATGCGTGGTTGCGATTTGCCAGCGGCTTTGAGCGCATTTGAAATCATCTTGATGGCATCACAGACTTTGCTGCTTGACAGGCCTTGGCTGACCTCTTTGAGAGGCACATGCGAGGTGACCCGCGCAGTCCAGAGGTTCTGCAGAACATTGAGTTCACCGCAAACGCCGTGGTAGTTTAAAAACTCGGCAAACCAGCGCAGTTCGTCCTCTTGGTGCATACCGCCCAAGCGCAGGGCGCTTTTGTTCAAGGGCGCAAAGCAAAAGGCATCCGCTCTGCCATCGGACACGAGTTGCACGCCCTCAGTCAGTGCGTCGAGCATGTAGCGGCCGTTGCGGGCACTGGCAATGCCGGGCTCGAATGCCGGCGCATCAATGCCGGACCAGGGGTGCCAGCGCACATCTGCGGTGGCACGAACTGCTGCCTGCTGGCCAATCAACAGGATGCTGGCGCTTGGCCTGAGCGCTGGCTGGTCGAGTAATTTCTGCACCAATTCAGCGCCAATTCCGGCAGGGTCGCCGGTAAACAATGCAATGGTTGCTTGGGTCAAGTTGGCTCCATCAATCAGTAATCTGTAATTACGGATTGTAGCAAAACTGGCCCACTACAATGGGCCGTATTCGCGCCAGCCACAGGAACTCCATGCCCTCCAACGACCCCATCGCCAGAACTTCCCTGCACCTTGAGGTCACCACCCGCCTGCGTAATTTAATTGTTGAAGCAAAATTAAAACCAGGTGAGCGGGTGCTGGAGCTTGAAATCAGCCGGGAACTGGGTGTCTCCCGCACGCCAATTCGAGAAGCCCTCAAAGTGCTGGCCTCTGAGGGCTTGGTCGATTTATTACCCCTGCGCGGCGCGGTGGTCAAGACATTCAGCCCGAAAGATGCTGCCGATATGCTCGAAGTCATGGCATTGCTAGAGAGTTTTGCCGCACAAAAAGCCTGCAAGGCAGAACAAAAAAAGATCGATCGCGTGCTGGCCATGCACGAAAAAATGAAGCTCCTCTATGACAAGGGCAAACGTTCTGAGTACTTTGAGTTGAACCAGAAAATCCATGATGCGCTGATCGAAATGGCGCAGAACGATTCCCTGGCCATGGTTCACAAAACTCTCAGCAAACGCATGCGCAGTTTGCGATACAGCGGCAACAGCACGCCAGAAAACTGGCGTGGGGCCTTGGATGATCACGAACAAATCGCTGCAGCACTTGAGCAAAAAGACGTCAAGAAGCTCCAAAAAGCGATTCAATTGCATTTTGACAACACCATCAAAAGGGTTGTGCCCGCCTGAGCTTGGCCACTATGATCCAGCCTTGGTGCCTCGCCCTACCTGACTGCTCATGCCACCTAGTCTCAACCCAACACTTGTCGAATTCCGCGAGCTCAGCTTTGGCTATGGTGAGCAGGCGTTGTTGCAATCCACATCCTTTTGCATACCCAGGGGCAAGGTAACCGCTCTGATCGGGCCAATGGGCGCCGGCAAGACAAGCGCCCTGCGCTTGATGGGTGGCGAGCACCGAGCCTGGTCAGGGCAAATGCTGTTTGATGGTCAGGACATCGGCCCCATGGACCGAGCGCAACTCTATGCGGTCAGGCGTCGCATGGGGGTTTTGTTCCAGTTTGCTGCCCTGTTCGCTGACATCAGCGTTTTTGACAACGTGGCCTTCCCCTTGCGCGAACATACCGATCTGCCCGAGGCGCTGATCCGCAACATTGTTTTGATGAAACTCAATGCGGTGGGCCTGCGAAACGCCCGTGACCTGATGCCCAGCGAAGTCTCGGGCGGTATGGCCAAGCGCATCGGCATAGCCCGTGCAATCGCGCTAGACCCTGAATTCTTGATGTACGACGAGCCATTTACCGGACTCGATCCAATTTCAGTCATGGTGATCGCAGGTCTAATCCGCCAACTCAATGACGCCATGGGTTTGACCAGCGTTTTTGCGTCGCATGAAATCAAGCAGACCCTGAAAATTGCCGATCATGTGCTTATCCTTGACCAAGGGAAGTTGGTGTTTCAAGGCTCGGTGGCTCAAGCCTACCAAAGCACCGATCCGCTGGTGTACCAATACATCAACCAACGCCCCGATGGCCCGGTGCGCTTCAATCACCCGGCTGTGGGTATTGAGCAGGATTTTGGATGGCAGTCAGGGCAAAAAGACAAGCCGACGGCGCCAGCCTGAGGAGGCTGGTTAACTGCCGTGCAAGCCACGGTGTTGGACGAAGCCGCTACGCGGCGCAAGCCCGATGCCCCTTCCCGCGATGTAATTCGCATTGTCATATGGTCAATCCTGTTGGCCTGATCGTGCGGTACATCCCATCGAAGGAACACCCCTATGATCCCATTGACCCATGCCAGCGCATCGCCTCGCACTCCTGGAGGGCCGTCAACCTCGACCTTTATGGCTACAAGTTCTAAGTTGTCCACGTACTGCGCCAGCCCTGGGCCATGCACTTAGCCGTGTGGTAGCCTAATTGCACTCTGGGATCACGAAAAACATGACAACAATCCTTCATGGCATCTTGCCGGCACTGATCACCCCGTTTCATGACGACGGGGCGCTGAACATCAGCTCTATGGAGAGTTTGCTACAGCGTATTTATGGGGTTGGCTCGCACGGCGTGTATGTCTGCGGCCAAACTGGCGAAGGGCTCCTGACCCCAGCGCGTGTTCGTGAGCTGGCCTGCGAAGTGGCCCTTCGAAATGCGCCGGCGGGCGCGCAGACCGTGATTCATGTCGGCAGCCGGACCACGGCGGAGGCAATCTCGCTGGGCCGCCACGCTGCTCGCGCCGGGGCGACTGCGATCAGCAGTCTTCCCCCGGCTGGGTCATTCAGCTTCGACGAAATCCACGGTTATTACAAAGATTTAGCTGCGGCCGTGGATCTGCCCCTGCTGGTGTACTTTTTTCCGGAGTTGAGCCCCGCCATCCGGACGCTGGAGCAGATTCTCACCCTCTGCGAGATTCCTGGCGTAGTAGGACTCAAGTTCACTGATTTTGATCTCTATCGCCTAGGCGAGATTCGGCGCGAGGGCCACTTACTTTTTAATGGACGGGACGAGGTGCTGGCGGCGGGACTCTACATGGGGGCCACTGGAGGCATCGGAACGTTTTACAACCTGATACCCCGAACGTTTGTGGGCATCCATGCGGCAGCTCTCCGCGGAGACTGGGTTAGGGCGAGGCAACTGCAGGATACGGTGAACCGTCTGATTCGGATAACGCTGGCTTACCCGCCGCTGCCTGCGGTGAAACGGATGCTGACATGGTCAGGCATTGGGGCAGGGGAGTGCCTGAAGCCCCGCGCAGGCATGTCTGACGAGCAGTGGCGCCAGCTGAGGACGGAGCTTCTGGAGGCTGGTTTTTCTGCTGAGGGTTTCGCACGCGGCGGCGAAGAATAACCGCCAGACGCTTTGCAATGACCTTGCGCACCGCACCCTGGTGCGGACTGCTCCGGCGCTGACCTTTAACCGAGATTGTTCATAAGGCGCACCTGCGGTAGTGTTTGGATGCAGGCGGCGCATTGACGGTCACATCCACCCTTCTTCCTCGTCACTGCATCCGCCTGCATGCCGGACCCTCATGGACAATCCCGGTTTATTCCAGCAGCATGTGTGCGCCGCGCTCGCCGATCATGATGCTTGCCGCATTGGTGTTGGCTGACACCACTTTGGGCATCACCGATGCGTCGATCACACGCAAGCCCTCGACACCTCGCACTCGCAGTTGCGGGTCGACCACTGCAGCTTGGTCTGCGCCCATCCGGCAGGTGCTGGTCGGGTGAAATACGGTACTGCCATGGCCCCGGGCAAAAGTTTCCAGGTCTACGGCGCCGGGCAGCTTCTCTTCTACCCACCTGCCAGCAAAACTCTTTTGCCGATAAATGTCTCGGCACATGTGCAGCCCCTCAAGCAAGGTACGCAGATCTAAATCTTCATGCAGGTAGTTCGACACAATGCGCGGGGACTCGGAGGGGTCCGTGCTGCGTATGCGCAGCGAGCCTTTGGACGAGGGACGGCATTGGCAGACCGAGACTGTGAAGCCCGAAAAATCATGCAGCGGGGTGCCGGGCTTATCGACAGAAAGTGGCATGACATTGAACTGGATATCGGCTCGGCCGTCCTTGGCGTTTGAGGTGCAGGCAAAGCCTCCGACCTGGCCAGCCCCAACTGTCAGGGGGCCGCGCGAGTGCGCCAGCCACTGCCAGCCCATGCGCGCCAGTCCGATGGGGCTGCGCACCTGATCATTCAGCGACACCGGGTTTTTGAGTCGAACGATGGTGCGTGCCTGGTAGTGGTCTTGCAGGTTTTCCCCCACCTCGGGCGCGTGATGGCGCACAGCGATGCCCAGGGCGCGTAAATGATCAGCCGGGCCAATACCCGACAGCTGCAGCAACTGCGGGCTCTGCAGGCTTCCGGCGCAAAGAAGCAGATCAGATTCGCATCGATACTCGACCCTCTCGCCACCCTTGATGCACTCTATGCCCACCGCGCGGTGGTGTTCAAAGAGGATTCGCGTGGCAAGCACTCCGCTCAGCAGGGTCAGGCCAGGATGGCTTTGTACCGGCCGCAGAAAGGCCTGGGCCGCACTGGAGCGCCAGCGCCCCTTGATCGACAGCTGATAGCGGCCTACGCCGTAGTCGCTCGCCCCATTGAAGTCCGGGTTGAACGGCAAGCCGTATTCTTGGGCAGCGTCGAGCCAAGCCTGGCAACTGGGGTCCTTGTTGCGCAACTCCGAGACACCCAGCTCACCGCCGGTGCCGTGGTAGGGACTTGGCGGTCCGTCAAAGCATTCTGATCTCAAAAAATAGGGCAGGACTTCCTGGTATGACCAACCCGTGGCACCCAACTGCGCCCAATTGTCGTAATCTGCATGTTGCCCGCGTATGTAGATCAGCCCGTTGATCGAACTCGAGCCGCCCAGGATGCGTCCGCGCGGCCAGATCATGCGGCGCATAGCAGTTTGCTCTTGCGCTTCGACCTCGAACTGGCGCGCAAACCGTTCATCAAAAATGGTGCGGAAATATCCCACCGGAAGCTTGAGCCAAAGTGAGCGGTCTGAGCCGCCGGCTTCCAGCAACAGAACCCTCCGGCCTGCTTGCAGCAGCCGTTTCACCAAGACGCACCCTGCCGACCCGGCCCCCACCACGATGTGGTCCCAGGGGCCCTTGTCTTGCTGCGGCATAGGTCAGGCCTTGACGTTTTCCAGCAGCAGGCCAGTGTCAAAGTAAGTTTTGGCTGGCACCGGGTTTTGAATCCCGCCGAAACGGGCATAAAAGTCGGTCACTTGCTGCAGCCATCCCACGGCGGTTCCGTCTTGATAGAGCTTGCGCCAGTCTGATGAGCTGTAGTACTTCGAGGCCTGGAATTGCTCCTGCAGTTCGGCCAATGGCACCTGCTGGTAGTTGTTAGCTTGGATGACCGGCAGAATAGTGGCCGAGTTTTTGATCAAGTCGTCATTGGCTGCGGCCCAGCCCCGCACCACCTGTGCAATCAAGGGACGATTTTTCTCGAAATAATCAGCGCGGGTGGCCCAGCCACCAACAATGGCTGACTTGGGAAAGTAGGCCGACGCGTCCACCAGCATCTTGGCAGCAGGTACGCGCTGGCGCACTTGGATATTGAATGGCACCCAAAGGGCCACCGCCGGCACAGCGCCCGAGATAAAGGATGTCACCGCTACAGGCATTCCCTGATTGATCAACTCAACGTCTTTGCTCGGGTCGATGCCGTTGGCACGCAAGGCGGCATCAAGAAACACATGGGCTGTGGTGCCCAGAGTCGTGGCGATTTTTTTGCCTTTGAGGTCAGCCCAAGTCTTGATGCCTTGATCCTCCCGAATCCAAAGCTGGGCGGTGGCAAATTCGATGTTATTGATCAGGAATGCCTTGCCCTGCCCCCGCGCTGGAAAGTTAGAAATCACGGCTCCGGTGGAGAGCATGTCCAAGCTGCCGCCAATCATGGCATTGAAAAGCTCCAGACCGGTGCTGAACTTGACCGGATCAAATTCAATGCCCTCCTTGGCCCAGTGGCCCCGGTGAACACCAGTCCACAACTGTCCCGTGACTGCCAAGGTGTCGACATAGCCGGCTCTGATCTTGGCGCGTTGCTGCGCAATGGCGGGTGCGGCGATGCTGCTCAGGCCGGCAGCGCTCATGCCAACCAGCAATTGGCGGCGGCGGGGTTGGAAAGTCTTGCTCATGGACGGCTCCTCAGTTTTGGTTAGGGGGTGGGGTGGGGTGGGGTGGGGTGGCAGGGCGGGGAATGGTGCTTAACTGTTGGCAGAGCCCAGCATTTGCTGTGCCTCATATTCGGCCATCACGAGCTCGCGCAGGTGGGCCTTGATGTTCATAAAATCTGTGGTCTCTTGAAGGCCCTCGTGGCGCGGGTAGCCAAACGGCACCTTGATGATCGCCTTGATGCGGGCCGGGCGCGCAGTGACCACCACAATACGCGATGCCAGATAGATGGCCTCGTCCACTGAGTGGGTGATCATCATCACTGTCTTGCCCTCACGTTGCAGTACTTCGAGCAGCAGGTTCTGCATTTTCGAGCGGGTTTGCGCATCGAGTGCGCCAAAAGGCTCGTCCATCAACAAAAACTCTGGTTTTGCTGCATAAGCGCGGGCGATTGCCAAGCGCTGGCGCATGCCACCCGAGAGTGTTTTCGGGAAGGCCTTGGCAAAGTCAGCCAAGCCCATTAATTCGAGGTATTGACGACAGACGGCAGCTCGCTCGTTTGCAGGGGTTTTGCTGCTGGCCAAACGCAAACCAAACAAAATATTTTGTTCGACGCTCAGCCAGGGAAAGACGCCATAGTCTTGAAATATCACACCGCGATCTCGCCCCGGGCCGCGAACCGCTTGGCCATCGAGCAGCACCACCCCGCGGGTCGGAGGTGTAAAACCAGCCAAAACATTCATCAGGGTGGTCTTGCCGCAACCAGACGGGCCAACAATACAGACGAACTCGTTTTCGTGCATCGAAAACGACACATCATCAACCACACTCAGGGGTCCGGTCTCGGTGGGAAAGTCCACGCAAACACCGTCAAAAACCACGCGCGGCTGGCTCATTGGAGCTCTACCCTATCCTGCCAACGGATCAGGCGGCGCGTGATGGCTCGCAGTGCTAGGTCCATGGCCAAGGCCACCGCGCCGATCGATACGATGCCCACATAAATGATGTCAATCTGAAAAAAAGACCCGGCGCTTTGGATCAGCGCGCCCAGCCCCTGCTGGGCCGCCACCAGTTCCGAGGCCACCAGCGTGGCCCAGGCCACGCCCAGGGCGACCCGCAGCGCGGTCAGGATATGCGGCATGGTCATGGGCACGATCACTCGCGAGAAAATCTCCCACTCAGAAGCACCAAGCGTGCGGGCTACTTTGATGAAGATCGGACTGATTTGTGCGACACCCTCGTACATCACGATCACGCCGGCAAAAAAGCTCGCATAAAACAAGATGATGACCTTGGCCGGCTCGTCGATGCCGAAATACACCACCACCAAGGGGATCAATGCGATCGGCGGCAAGGCGCGAAAAAAATTGATCAAGGGGTCGAGAAAAGTTCGAGCGCCCTTGTACCAGCCGATCAGAAACCCGACTGGCACAGCCAGGGCGATACCCAGCAAAACCCCCAGTGTCACCCGCTGCGTCGATTTCAAAATATCGATGCCCAGGCGTCCGCCAAAGAGTAGTTCCACGAGTTTGCTGCCGACCTGAGCCGGCGTGGGCATCAACCCTGGGTTGACAAAACCTGAGACGGCCATGGTGTGCCAAAACAAAACCAACAGGCACCAGGGCAGTAGCAAGAAACCAAGATGACGACAGCGCGCAAAAATGATCTTTCCTTTTTTAAAGTCACCATAAGATACCATATATAGAACTTTAAAACTAAATGTGCCCGATGTCGATACCCCGAATCTGCTGAGCGCACCACGCCATGAGCCGAATCAGCCTCACTGTCCATCCAAACGACAACGTCACCACCCTGCTGGATTTCAAGACAGAAGACTGGCTTACCCAAGCTGGCTTGGCGCTGCAGGAGACCATCGCTTTCGGTCACAAGGCTGCCCTGAAACCTATTTTGCAAGGTCAAGCCATCATCAAATATGGCACGCCTATCGGCATTGCCACCCAAGACATCCCAAAGGGAGCCCATGTCCATATCCATAACTGCAGATGAGGCTGAGCTGACCTTTGCCGGGTATGCCCGAAGCCGTGACCGGGTGGGCGTGCGCAACCACTTGGCTGTGGTGTCGACCGTGGCACTCAGTAATCGGATCGCCGTGATTGCCGCGCAGCGCTTTGGCAGCAAAGAGCAGCAGCCGGTGCTGGCCGTACACGGCCAATTCCAGCGCGGCCTGCAAACCCCAGACGCCCGCCTGCAAGACAGGGTTATCGCGCAGCTGGTCGATCACCCCAACATCGGTGGGGCGCTGGTGCTGTGTCATGACCGCCGGGCGGCCCAGGCTTGGCAGCACATGCTTGCCCAGGCCGGCAAACCGATTGAGGTGCTGGCCGTTATGGACAGCCAAGGCGTGCAGCACGCCATCGACCGGGCGCTGCAAGCGCTTGGGCGTTTGAGTGTGCCGCTCAAACAATTGCAGCGGGTGGCCTGCCGCTTTTCGTCCCTGAGCATTGCGCTTGAGTGCGGTGGCTCCGACGCCTCGAGCTCGGTTTGCTCTAACCCAGCCATCGGTCGTTTCGTCGACGCTGCGGTGGCTCATGGCGCCACCGTGATTGTCTCGGAGACCGCCGAATTTATTGGCGCTGAAGAGCTGGTGCGCAAGCAATCTGTCACGCCCGAAGTCGCACAGGCGATTGTCGAACGGATCGCCGCCACAGAAGCACGCATGAGCGAGGACGGCGACAGCTACCGCGGTATCAATCCAACAGCGGAGAATATCGAAGCCGGCCTGACCACCCTGATCGAAAAAACCATGGGTGCGGTATGCAAGATTGGCAACTCTAGATTTGCCGGTTGCCTGTCTTTCGGGCAGGAGCCAACAAAGCCGGGGCTGTACTTCATGGACACGCCTTTTTTCAGCCCCTGCTCGATCACCGGCATGGTGGCCGCGGGTGCTCAAATCACGCTGTTTTCAATGGGAGTTTTCAACCCTTCCGGTAACCCATTGGCGCCGACCATCAAGGTCTGCGGCAACCCACAAACTGTCGAGCACTGGGAGGACGGCATTGATGTGGACTTGAGCGGACTGATTGCTGGGGCCATTGATCTAGACCAAGCCGCTCAGAAGGTTCGCCAGGCGGTGCTGGGCGCTGCAACTGGCGCCATCACCAAGACCGAAGCCTGGGGCGAGGGGCAGTTCATTGTTCCGCAATTCCTGCCGAGCTTTTGATTGGAATTGCGCCCCCAGTGCGGTGGCTGGCACCGTGTGGCTCAATGAATTTCGCGGTTTCGGCTCAAGCCGGTTGCTCAGGCGGCTTGTCTGGAGGCTTGTCTGCTTGAGCCGGCTCAACATAAGGAAAGCGCGCCCGCGCCTTGGCGTTGGTAGGGCCCGCCAGGCCCGAGCCACGGATGAAGCGCTGTGTGTCGTCCACAAAAGCCTGGTAGGCCCAGTTGGGCGATGCCGCTGAGTCTTTGGCAAGCTCTGCCAGAAACAGGCGTTCGCGCTGACTGGCCAAGATGCGGGCGTGCACGCCGGCAGGCTCCCAGTCTTGAATCAGGCGTGCATGCAAGTCCTGTTGGGTTTGGGCATGGCATGCTTGCCCGGCAAGGTTTAGCAGTTCGTCAGGATCTGTGTCTAAGTTGAACAGCATGGGCGCAAGACCATGGGTGAACACGTATTTCCAGGGACCCTCGCGCAGCATGCGGGATGCTGCCCGGACCCCTTCCGAGCTGTACTCCGCGATCACATGACGCCCCTGGCCCTGATCGGCTCCCGTAAGCAGGGCTAACAAGCTGCTACCGTGGAGCGGGCCGACAGGCTCTGGCGCCTGCTCGTCATAAGCGAAGTCGAGGAAGGTGGGCAGCAAATCGACCAGGGATACGTGTGCCGATACTCGGGCAGGGATAAAACGTTCAGGCCCAGAGACAATCAGGGGCACGCGCACCGAGGATTCGTAAAAGCTTTGCTTGAACCACATGCCGCGTTCGCCCAGCATTTCGCCGTGATCTGCGCAAAACACCACAACAGTGTTTTCATCAAGCCCGGTGGCCTTTAGGGTATCGAGGATGCTTCCAATTTTTTCATCCACATAGCTGATCATGCCGTAGTAGGCGTGGCGTGCTTTTAGGACCTGTTCTTGCGAAACGCTGTAAATGTCTTGCGCATGCGCCACATACAGCCATTGGCTGTGTTCATCCAAATCCGGGTAGGGGATTGGGCCGATGCGGGGAGGATCAATGTCCTCGGCCCGATAACGATCCCAGTGGCGTTGTGCTGCGACAAATGGCGGGTGCGGGTGGGTGTAGGAGACAGTCAAGAAAAACGGTTTTTCGCGGGGCGCTCGCGCCAGATCGTACAAACGCTGCACCCCTTTGTATTCAACCTCATCGTCGTAGTCGATTTGCATGCTGCGCACGCAGGGCCCAGCCTCCAGCACCGGGCGCATGCTCACGCCGGTCGGGCGGTAGGCGGGCCCCTTCAACCAGTCTGGAGTCCAAGCAAAGTCTGCCGGGTAAATGTCGGTGGTCAGACGCTCTTGAAAGCCGTGCAACTGGTCCGGACCCACGAAATGCATCTTGCCGCACAAGATGGTTTGGTAGCCTGCCCGGCGCAGATAGTGCGCCATCGTGGGTATTGAGGCTGGAAATTCTGAGGCATTGTCATACGCTGCGATGGAATGCGGCAAACGCCCTGAGAGCATCGAAAAACGCGAAGGCGCACAAATCGGAAAGTTGCAGTAGGCGCTGTCGAAAACCACGCCATTTGCTGCCAGATGGCAAAGGTTCGGTGCTTGCACCAAAGCATGACCATAAAAAGGCAGTGCGGACACGGCCAGCTGGTCTGCCATGATCAACACAATATTAGGCTGCTTTTTTTTCATCGGAAAAACCGGTTTTAATGTCCAAATCAGAGACTCAGCGCTTGTTGAAGTTGCCGAATCGTATGCCACTGCGTGTATTCCTGCGAGGCCTTGTCTTTCCAAAAACCTGCCAGCCTGATATTGCCCCTGTTTTCCATCAGTCGCAGAAAGGGTTATCCCTAGGACTAAATATTTTTGGAGGTGTGATACTGAGCGGATGCGCTTGCGTTGCCCACGAGGTAAAACATGTCTGCCCAAGAGGTCCGGAAGGATGCGAGCTGACCAACAGCCGTGAAAAAAAGTGATGGACTTGGTGAAATCACTGCTTTGTTTGTGAAACCTAATCAAGGAGACAGCATGACAATTTTGAATCGACGAAAAGCGCTTGCCGGCGGTGCAAGCGCGCTGGCAGTGGCCGGTATGCCGGCCCACGCACAGTCTGTGACCCGACTGAAAATCCAGACTGCGGTGCCCAGCGCCAGCATTTACTTCGATCTGATGAAGCGCTTTGCCGACCGGGTCGACAAGATGTCAGCTGGTCGCATCAAGATGGACATCCTGCCAGATGGTGCAGTGGTCAATGCTTTTGAAATCCTTGATGCGGTTGACAAGGGCGTCGTGGACGGCGGCTTTGCCTGGACCCACTATTGGTCGGGTAAGAATACGGCTGCCGCCCTGTTTTCCAACCCTGCGGCTGGCGCAGGAACCGGCATGGATCAGATGTCGCACATGGCTTGGTTGATGCAGGGTGGGGGTAATGCGCTGTATGAAAAGCTTTATGCGCAAGGCTTCAAGGTGAATATCAAACCCTTCATGATGCAGCCCATGGGGCCAGATCCATTTGGCTGGTTCAAAACCCCGATAGCTTCGATCGCCGATATGAAGAAGCTGAAGTACCGCTCACCTCCCGGCCTGACTGGTGAGATCTTCAAGGAAATGGGCATCAATGCGGTGGCTATGCCCGGCGGTGAAATTGTGCCGGCAGCGCAGCGAGGCGTGATTGACGCAGCTGAGTGGATCGGCCCGGCCGATGACATGCTGCTGGGTTTTCAGAATGTGTTCAAGCACTATTACCTTCAAGGACTGCACCAGTCCACCGATGTGGGAGAGTTCTTGCTCAATAAGACCATCTGGGATAAATTGCCGCCTGACCTGAAGGCTGTGGTGGAAGGAGCCGTGATGGCCACCATCGCCGAAACCTACACGTTCAATGTACAGCGAAATGCTGTTGCCCTGGACAAACTGAAAAAAGAGCACAAGGTCATCGTCCATGACACGCCGCGTGAATTCTTCACCGTTTTTATGAAAGCCACCGCCGTGGTTTACGACCGCGAGGCGGCACGCAACCCGCTCTTTGCCGAGGTCTTGGCGTCTCAGCGGCAATTTGCCGTTCTGGTGGTGCCGTACTGGACCAAGATCAATGGGCTGTATCACAACTTGGGGGTTGATTCGCCAAACGACTGAGCGTTGAACCTCGACGATCTCCATCTGGCATCGCCCAAGCTGGGCGATGTCGTTGTTTGCATGTTTTGGCGCTCTTATGTCTTGTCCTGACACGGTGTTTTTAAAATGGGCCCGGCGGCTTGATCCGGTCGCCGTCTTTTCTGGCCAGGTTGTGGCCTGGCTGATCATCCCGATGGTGCTGGCCTTGAGCTTCGAGGTTGCGTCACGCTACCTGTTTAACGCGCCAACGCTATGGGCCTACGACATGACTTTCATGATGTACGGCAGCTACTTCATGCTCGGCGCTGCCTTTACGCTGCAGCGTAAGGGACATATCCGCACTGACTCTTTTTATGGCGAATGGTCGGTGCGCAGACAGGCCATGGTCGATCTGGTGTGCTACCTGGTGATGTTCCTGCCTTTTGTACTGGTGTTTGCCTATACCGGCTGGGGCTACTTCTATAAATCGCTGATCACTGGTGAGAGATTCGTCACCAGCCCCTGGATGCCATTGGCCTGGCCGTTCAAAGCCGTGATGCCACTGACTGGGGTTCTGTTACTGACACAGGGTGTCTCGGAGGTCCTGCAATCGCTGCATGCTCTGTCTACCGGAGAGTGGCCGGATCGCACCGCGCCCAAAGCTGAGGCGGTGAGCTCATGAGCAATGAGGTTATGGGCTTGCTGGCTTTGGGGGTACTCTTCGCCGCTATTTTTATTGGCTTCCCTATAGCGTTCACCCTGGGCTGGGTTGCGCTGACGACAGGATTTATCGCTTTTGGCCCCATGGTGTTTGACCTCGCGGTCTTGCAAACTTTTTCGGTGATGAAAGACACGGTTCTCGCCTCGATCCCGTTTTTTTTGTTCATGGGCTTTATGTTGGAGCAGTCCGGCCTGATGGAACGTATGTTCACCAGCCTGCAGCAATTGCTGGCTGGTATGCGCGGCTCGCTGTATCTGGCGGTTCTGATCACTGCCACCATTTTTGCGGCCGCCACCGGCATCGTAGGCTCGTCGGTGACCTTACTGGGTGTCATGGCGGCGCCTTCGATGATCAAGAGCGGGTATGACGCTCGATTGAGTGCCGGAGCCATCACAGCCGGTGGGACCTTAGGTATTCTGATCCCGCCATCAGTCATGCTTATCGTGATGGGGCCGGTGGTTGGCGTACCTGCCACCGACTTATTTGCGGCAGCACTTGTGCCTGGAGTTTTGTTGGCCACCTTATTTGCGCTGTGGTGTCTGATTCGCTGCTGGATCAACCCGAGCCTCGGGCCGGCGCTACCTTTAGAACTGCGCCCGGCCTCTTTGGGGCCGGTTGTTCGCGAGTTGCTGATCGGTGTGCTGCCGGTTATCGTGGTCATTCTGGCCACGCTGGGCGTGATTCTGGCGGGCATCGCCACACCGACCGACGCTGGCGCTGTAGGTTGCGCGGCTGTTTTCATCCTCACCGTTGGGTCAGGCCGCATGACGCTGGCCAAAATCCGCAAGTCAGCCCTTCAGGCGCTGGAGGTCTCCAGCATGATTTTGATACTGGTGGTCTCTTCCAACTTGTTTGGTGCAGTGTTCTCCCGCCTGGGCAGCGCCGATTTTCTCGCCAGTTTGCTGACCAGCCTGTCACTTCCCCCCATGCTGCTGTTGATAGCCATACTTCTGCTGATCTTTGTCTTGGGCTGGCCGCTGGAATGGGTGCCGATTGTGTTGATCGTATTACCTATCGTGCTGCCGCTGGTTCGTGCTGCCGGTATTGACATGATCTGGTTTTGTACGCTGGTGGCGGTTACGCTGCAAACCGCCTGGCTGTCACCACCTGTGGCCTTGTCAGCCTACTTCCTTAAGGGCGTGGTGCCGCAGTGGCAACTCAAAGATATTTACGCTGGCATGGTCCAGTTCATGATGCTGCAAATCCTAGGCGTAGCCCTGCTTTTGATATTCCCAGGAATGACCACCTGGCTGACAGACGCTAAATAATGGGCCGACTCGGTTTTGGTTCTCTGCTGGGCTTGCAGCAGCAAGGGCCGCGGGGCCTGGCCTGGGAATGCTTGCACACGGGTGCTCAATTCAGATCAGGCTCTGCCCCGCTGCCGATCGCCCCTCAGGTCGCTGCGGATTCAAACCAGCCGCTGGCCGCTGCCTTGCTCGAATAAATGCGTCTTTGCGGCGTCGATCTGTAGCCCCACCAGATCGTCGGGTTTGGCTTGGGTGCGCCCATGCAGCACCACCGTGAACTGGCTGGCCCCGACCTCGAGCAGCAGCTCGGTCTCGGCACCGGTTGGCTCGACGACGATCACCCGGGCAGGGATGCCGCTGCCAGGTGGGGCGATTACGATATCTCCGGGTCGGATTCCGTAATTCACTGACTGGCCCTCAGACCCTGCCGCAGTGGCAGCGACTGGCCACCGGTTATCACCGGCCTGCACCCAGTTTTGACTATCGGCGCGATGCAGCTCTCCGGCAAATACATTCATCGCCGGCGAGCCAATGAACTGTGCGACAAACAGGCTGCAGGGTTGGTCGAACAGTTCGAGTGGCGTCCCTATCTGCTCGATGATTCCGTCGTTCATCACCACGATTCGATCGGCCAGGGTC
>CAMATS010000002.1 GCA_945861195.1 Rhodoferax sp. OV413 | reverse complement strand
TCTTCGTAGGGGCCCTGGCTCTGGCCCAGACCCCAGTTGGAGGTGCTTTGGTTGACGGTGTTGCGCACATAGCGGTAGCCGGCGCAGGTGTTGTAGATGCGGATGTCATCGCGGCTCTTGCCGCCCAGGGCGGTGTGCAGGGGCATATTGGCCGCCTTGCCAAAAATGTCCCACAACGCGATATCAATGGCCGAGTTGCCACGGGTCTCAGCCCCGGAGCCACGCCATCCCAGGTAGCCGGTGAGTTCGCGGTTGCGTGACTCGATCGCCAGCGGATTCTTGCCCAGCAATTTGGGGGCGGCCCACTCGTGTATGTAGGCCTCGACCGTCTGCGCACCCATGAAGGTTTCGCCCAAGCCGACCAGCCCCTCGTCGGTGTGAATACGTACCCAAATGATGTTGGGAAACTCGCCCAACCTGAGCGTTTCAACTTGTGTGATTTTCAATCTGCGCTCCAAAAAAAACGCAGGCCAATCCGGCCTGCGGTTTGTGATGAATGAACCCGATCAGCCCCCGCGCGCTTTCTTCAGGCCTTCGAGCACCATGTTCACAGCTTCACCACCAATGGTGGGAATGTTGCGGTCATATACCGGCCGAACCTTCTGGAACATGCGCAGTTGTTCGGCCGAAGTCACCTCATTGACCATCATGCCTTTGACCTTCAGGTTGGCCAGCGACTGTTCGTTGAGGGTGCGGTTGGCGGTGCGCTGCACTTTTTGCCCCTCCATGGCGGCCTCACGCAACACCGCCTGCTCTTGGGGATTCAATTGGTCAAACAGTTTTTTACTGTAAAGCACCAGGAACGGGGTGTAGGCATGGCGGGTGACGCTGAGGTATTTTTGAACCTCGTTGAGCTTGGAGGTCTCAATCGTCACAAAGGGGTTCTCCTGACCGTCGATGGTCTTGGTCTCCAAGGCGGTGAACACCTCGCCAAAGGCCATGGGCACAGCATTACTTCCCAGGGTTTTGAAGGTGTCGAGAAAGATGTTGTTCTGCATCACCCGAACCTTCACGCCGTCAAAGTCTTCGGCCCTGGCCACCGGCCGCTTGCTGTTGGTCAGGTTACGAAAACCATTTTCCCAGTAGGCCAGGTTGACCAGGCCGGCGTCTTCGAGTTTTTTGTTGAAGTAGGCGCCGGCCGGGCCGTCCAGCACGATATCGGCTTCTTTCTCATTGGCAAACAAAAAAGGCAGGTCAAAGGCACCCAGCTCTTTCACAATGCCGACCAGCGGCGAGCTCGAGGTGCACACCATCTCCTGGGTACCAGCGCGCAATGCCTGGGTGGCCGGCAGGTCACCACCGGCCGAGCCGCCCCAGAAGGCGTTGATCTTGATCTTGCCACCCGTCTTGGCATTGAGCACCTCTTGCATGCGCTTGACGCCCAGGCCTACGGGGTGGTCTTCATTGACGCCGTTGGTGAACTTGATGGTGCGCTCGGCAAATTGGGCGAAAGCCGAAGTCGTGACCAGCAGGGTAGCGGCCATCAGGGCCGAGGTGAGGGTTCTGCGTTTGAACATGTTTGTCTCCTTTAAGGTTTTACACAGGGTTAAAAAATCATCGTCAGTCATCGTCAATCATCGCATCAGCCAATGCAAAGGCACCAGCACAATGTCAGGGAACAGTACCAGCAAAAACAGCACGACAAGCTGCGCGCACAAAAAAGGCAGCACGCCCTTGAAGGCCTCGTCCATGCTGATGCGCGCCACGCCGCACACCACATTGAGCACGGTGCCCACCGGCGGGGTAATCAGGCCAATGGCGTTGTTCATGATGAACAGTACGCCAAAGTACACCGGGTCAATGCCGGCCTTGAGCACCACTGGCATCAGCACGGGCGTGAGAATCAACACCGTGGGAGTGAAATCCAGCGCGGTGCCCACCACCACGATCAGCGCCATCATGATGAACATCAGCAGCATCTTGTTGCCCATAAAGGGCGCCAGCATGCCGGCCACCTCGGTCGGAATGTTTGCCACCGTGATCAGCCAGGCGCTGACCATGGCCGCAGCCACCAGGAACATCACCACGGCGGTGGTTTTTCCCGCCGACAACAGCAGGCCATAGAGCGCCGACCATTTCAGCTCGCCATAGATGAACTTGCCCACCACAAAGCTGTAAACCGCCGCCACCACAGCCGCCTCGGTGGGGGTGAACACGCCAAACTTCATGCCGCCAATGATCACCACGGGCAGCGCCACGGCAAAACCACCCTGGGCCGTGATGCGCAGCCGCTCCGGCAGGGGCACCTTACGGCCGGGCAGCACGTTTTCCTTCTTGGCCAACCACCACCAGGTCAGGCCAATGGCCAGGCCCATCAACAGGCCAGGTACGATGCCGGCCAGAAACAACTTGGTGATTGACACGTTGCCGGCCACGCCAAAGATGATCATGCCGATGGAGGGCGGGATCACCGGGGCGATGATGCCGCCCGAGGCGATCAGGCCCGAGGCGCGGCCCACGTTGTAGCCGGCGGCCCGCATCATCGGGATCAGCAGGGCCGCCAGCGCGGCGGTGTCAGCCACAGCCGAGCCCGACAGCGAGGCCATGATGACGGCGGCGATCACGGTCACATAGCCCAGACCACCCCGAAAGTGCCCAACCCAGGCCATAGCCAGGTTGACAATGCGCCGGCTCAAGCCGCCCGCGTTCATGAACTCGCCAGCCAGCAGAAAGAAGGGTACGGCCAGCAGAGGAAAGTTGTCGGCCCCCTCTACAAAACGCTGCGCCAGGATCTGGCTGTCAAAAATGACCAGCCCGCTGGTAGCAGCCAAAAAAGCCATCAGGGTGATGCCGCACACCAACAGCGCGTAGGCGATGGGCATGCCAATGGCCATGGCGGCGAGCAGGCTGAGAATGAAGACAGAGACGGTCATGGCGCTCGGCTCAAGCTTTGGCAGTTTGCAGGGTCTTCTCGACATCGGCCAGCCCTTCGGCTTCGACCACCTGGATCAGCTCGGCCTCGGTGATGCGCCCGCTCAGCAAACGGTACAACACCCGGATATTCATCATGCCAATCACCAGGCTGACCACATAGCCGATGCCAAACACCCAGATCATTGACAGGCCGGCTACCGGCGACACATTGGTCACCTGCAAGTCATGCATTTTCCAGGTGCCCAGAAAAAACAGGCCATTACAGTACAGCATCAGGCTCTCGCTGAGGAACAGGCAGAATTTTTTTCCGCCCCGGGAGAGGTGCTTGACCAGGGTATCAACCCCCAAATGCCCGCCTTCGCGCATCGCCACCATGGCACCGATGTAGGTGAGCCAGATGAAGCAATAGCGCGACATCTCGTCTGAGATGGTGATGCCAGAGTTGAAGGCGTAGCGTAAAAACACATTGCCAAACACCATGATCACCATGGCGACCATCAGGATCACAACCAGCAACTCGAGCAGCTTAAAAAAATAATGGATCAGCCGGTTCATTCACAATCTTTCGGCGACAGCGACTCGTCGCTTTAAAGCAGCGCGCAGGGGCGGTGGCGGTTGTTTGAGGCTTGGCAGTCGACTGCGCGAAGCCAGCACCTGCTCGATGTCTGCCCGAGCGCTCTCGATGAGCACCCGCACAGCCGCCTCGGCCTGATCAGGCTGACGGTTAATCACTGCATCAATCATGGCGCGGTGGAGCGGCAGCGCCAGAAGGGGGCCATTTTTTCGGCGCGTGGAAATCTCAAAACTGGTTCGCAACAAGGCGCTCAAAGCTTTGCTCATTTGCACCAGCATGCGGTTATGGCTGGCAAGCAACAGGCCTTGATGAAAGCGCAGGTCGTGGCTGACATAGTCGCCACCTTCGAAAATAGCGCTCTTCATGCCGGCAAAGGCCGCTTCGATGTTGTCAATGTCATGCTGCGTGGCGCGTTGCGCTGCCAGCCGGATCGCCGCCGGCTCAACGATCAAGCGCAAGTCTTGCAAGTCGCGCACAAATTCGGGCGTCAAGCCAGCGCGGGCCTGCCAGGCGATCACATCCGGGTCAAACCAGTTCCATTGGTCGCTGGCTTGCACCCGGGTGCCAACCTTGGGGCCGGTCAGGATCAGGCCCTTAGCCACCAAAGACTTCACAGCCTCCCGCACCACAGTTCGACTGACGCCCAACTCAGCGCACAGCAGCGCTTCAGACGGCAAGGCACCAGCGGCCCCGAAGCGCCCCACTACAACGGCCTCAGCCAGATAGTCGACCGTATTGCCGTGTACGTTTTTCATCCGCGAGCGCCGGCCAAGGCGGTAAAAATTACTGCGGGGAGATTGACAGCCTTTGGCGACCGCACCGTTAAAACAGCGCGCACAACTAAGTACATTTCTTCAGCATCCTTTGAATCAAGCCAGGGCTTTGTTTATCATATGATGTTTGGAGTCGGCAGCGATTTCGGGTAAACCCTATCAACAACTCAAATACAGGAGCGAGACAAAATGACATCCTCAGCCAAGAAAAAGCCTGAAGACTTGCGCAGCCAACAATGGTTTGGCCGCCAAGACCGCGACGGCTTTGCCTACCGCAGCTGGCTCAAGGGCAAGGGCATACCGCAGGACCAGTTCGAAGGCCGCCCGGTCATCGGCATCTGCAACACCTTCAGTGAACTCACCCCCTGCAATTCACACTTTCGCACCTTGGCCGAGCAGGTCAAGATCGGCGTCTATGAGGCTGGCGGTTTTCCGCTCGAGTTTCCGGTGATGTCACTCGGCGAGGTCTTGCTGCGCCCCACCGCCATGCTGTACCGCAACCTCTCAAGCATGGATGTTGAGGAGAGCATTCGCGGCAACCCGATCGACGGCGTCGTGCTGCTGATGGGCTGCGACAAAACCACGCCGGCGCTGATGATGGGTGCCGGCAGTGCCGACCTCCCCACCATTGGTGTGAGTGGCGGGCCCATGCTCAACGGCAAATGGCGCGGCCAGGAGCTCGGCTCGGGCACCGGTGTTTGGAGCATGAGTGAGCAGGTGCGCGCCGGCACCCTGAAGTTGCAAGAGTTTCTGGAAGCCGAGAGCTGCATGCACCGCAGCCACGGCCACTGCATGACCATGGGCACGGCCAGCACCATGGCCAGCATGATCGAGGCCCTTGGCGTGGGCCTGCCTGGCAATGCAGCCTACCCGGCGGTGGATGGTCGGCGCAATGTGCTGGCCCGATCGGCGGGGCGGCGCATCGTGGACATGGTGCATGAAGACTTGACGCTCTCACGCATCCTGACCCGCGAGGCATTTGAGAACGCCATCAAAACCCTGGCCGCCATTGGCGGCTCGACCAACGCCGTGATTCATTTGATTGCCATGGCCGGGCGTATCGGGCTCAAACTCACGGTGGATGACTTTGACCGCCTGGGCAGCGAACTGCCCTGCCTGGTCAACCTGCAGCCCTCGGGCAAGTACCTGATGGAAGACTTTTGCTACGCCGGTGGCCTGCCCGCGGTGATGAAAGAAATCTCGGGCCACCTGCATCTTGATGCCCTGACAGTCACCGGCAAGTCGATTCGGGACAATATTGCCGGGGCCGAGAACTTCAACCAGGACGTGATCAAACCCCTGAGCCAGCCCTTCATGGAAAAAGCCGGCATCGCCGTGTTGCGGGGTAATCTGTCACCCCGCGGCGCGGTGATCAAGCCGAGTGCCGCGACACCCGCCCTGATGGTGCATACCGGGCGCGCCGTGGTGTTCGAGAACATCGAAGAGTTCCACCGCCTGATCGACGACGAGAGCCTGGACGTGGACGAGACCTGCGTGCTGGTGCTCAAGAACTGCGGCCCCAAGGGCTACCCCGGCATGGCCGAAGTCGGCAATATGCCCTTGCCGCCCAAGGTCTTGCGCAAGGGCATTACCGACATGGTGCGTCTGAGCGATGCCCGCATGAGCGGCACCGCCTACGGCACGGTGATCCTGCACACCGCCCCTGAGGCTGCCGCAGGTGGGCCGCTGGCGGTGGTGCGCAATGGCGACATGATCGAGCTGGACGTGCCCAAACGCCGCCTGCACCTGCACATCAGCGATGAGGAGCTCGCGAGCCGCTTGGCGCAATGGACTGCCCCGCCGCCGCCACTAGACAGCGGCTACTGGAAGCTGTATGTCGACCATGTGCTGCAGGCCGACGAGGGCGTCGACTTTGATTTTCTGGTCGGGCGGCGTGGCGCTTTTGTACCTCGCGACAACCACTGAGCCAAATCAGCCGCGAAAACGCCGGCGCGTGAGCGCCAGCGCCAGCCAAAAACCACCCGCGCTGTAGACCAGCAGCACCAGGCCATGCTGCCAGGCTTGGTGGGGCCACTCGTCCATGAAGAGCGGACGCACCAGAGCCACGGCATTGGTCAGCGGCAGGGCCTGCGAAAGCAGCCGCACCAGCGGCGGCAGTTGTTCGAGCGGGAAGAAAATACCACTCAAGAACATCATCGGTGTGATGCACAGGGTGAAGTAATAGGTGAAAAAATCATAGCCCTTGGCCAGCGCATTAAAGACCAGCGCGATGCAGCTGAAGGTGACGCCCACGCCGAGCAAAATCGGCCAGGCCAGCAGCAGCTTGGGGCTGTGGCTGATGCCCAGGCACAGCATCACCAGCAGGATCGCGCTGACCGTGAACAGGGACTTGAATGCAGCCCACAGCATCTCGGCCAGCACCACATCATCCAGGCTGACCGGCGCGTTCATGATGCCGTCCCAGGTTTTCTGCACATGCATGCGAGAAAACGCCGAATACAGGGCCTCGAAGGTGGCCGCGTTCATAGCGCTCATGCAAATCGAACCGCTGGCCAGAAACAGGATGTAAGGCACTTTGACATCAGCGGCGCCGGCGGCGCCAGGCAGCGTGATTTGCCCCACCAGCGCCCCCATGCCGTAACCAAATGCAAACAGCCACATCAAAGGCTCGGCAATATTACCCACCAGACTGGGGATAGCAAGCTTGCGCCAGACCAGCAGATTGCGCAAAAACACCGGCCAAAACCGCCATGACAAACGGGGCGCGCGCCAAATACTGTGGGCCGCAGCGGTGCTGGGCTGGGCGCTCATATCAAGCGCCCTCCCGAATTTGGCGTCCGGTGAGCTTGAGGAACAGGTCCTCCAAATTGGCCGGGCGGTGCAGGGTGCGCAGCTGCGGGTAGGCTGACAGGGCCTGGAGCAGGGGCTTGGCGTCTTGGGTGTAGAAAAATACCGTCTCGCCGCTTTGCTCCACCCGGGCGGCCAGGGCGCGCAGCGGTGAGGCGAGCAAGGCTGGCGCGCCAGGCCCGAACACCTCGACCACATCGGGCTCGAGATGCTGCGCAATCAAGGTGCGGGGCTGCCCTTCGGCAATTTTTTTGCCATGGTCAAGCACCAACAGGCGCGAGCACAGGCGCTCGGCCTCATCCATGAAATGGGTGGTCAACAGGATCGACTTGCCCTGCTGCAGCAACAACTGCAAGCGCTCCCACATCAAGTGCCGGGCCTGCGGATCCAAGCCAGTGGTCGGCTCATCGAGCAGCAGCAGGCGCGGGTCGTTGACCAGCGCACGGGCCAGACTGAGCCGACGCTTCATGCCGCCGGACAATTCGCCCGGCTTGGCATTCGCCTTGTGCGTGAGCGAGGCGAATTCCAGCAAACCAGGAATACGGGCCCGAATCTGCGCATCTTTCATGCCAAAGTAGCGGCCATAAACCAACAGGTTTTCAGCGCAGGTGAAATCCGGATCCAGGGTGTCAAACTGGCTGACCACGCCGAGTTGCGCCTTGATGGCCAGTGCATCCCGCGGCATCTGCCCGCCCAGTGCCTCGATTTGGCCGGCGTCTGGCACCGACAGGCCCAGGCACATGCGGATGGTGGTGGTTTTACCGGCGCCATTGGGGCCGATCACACCCAGGCATTCACCTGCGGCAATGCCAAACGAGAGCCCATCAACCACCTTGGTGGCGCCATAGCTTTTGGACAAATTGCGGACCGACAGCAGCCCGGCCTGCATGACTTGCTGCGGCATTTACTTGAAGGCTACTTCAGCAAAACTGCGCAGCTTGCGGCTGTGGAGTTGGTGTACACCACGCTCTCGCAGCAACTCCAGCGCCCGCATACCCACCCGCAAATGCTGGTCGACCCGCTCGCGGTAAAAGTGGTCGGCCATACCGGGCAGCTTGATCTCTCCGTGCAGCGGCTTGTCGCTCACGCACAGCAAGGTGCCGTAAGGCACTCGGAACCGAAAGCCGTTGGCAGCGATGGTGGCGCTCTCCATGTCCATCGCCACCGCCCGGCTTTGGCTAAAGCGGCGCTGCGGGCCGTTGTCTGGCAGCAGTTCCCAGTTGCGGTTGTCGGTGCTCGCCACAGTGCCGGTGCGCATCACACGCTTGAGCTCGGGGCCGTGCAATTGCGTGACATCCGATACGGCAGCCTCGAGTGCCACCTGAATCTCGGCCAGCGCCGGGATGGGCACCCACAGGGGCAGGTCTTCGTCCAGCACATGGTCTTCGCGCACATAGCCGTGGGCCAGCACATAGTCGCCGAGCTGCTGGGAATTGCGCAAACCAGCGCAGTGTCCGAGCATGATCCAGGCATGGGGGCGCAGCACGGCAACATGGTCGGTCATGGTTTTGGCATTCGCCGGGCCAACGCCGATGTTGACCATGCTGATGCCGCTGCGGTCAGAGCGCATCAAATGGTAGGCCGGCATTTGCGGCAAACGCGCAGGCAGTTTGCCCAGGGCGTCCTGCGCCAAGGCGGCTGCGCCGATGCGCCGGGTGAGCACATTGCCGGGCTCGACAAAAGCCACATACTCGCTGTTCGGGTCGGCCATGGCCTGATGGCCCAGGCGAACAAACTCGTCGATATAAAACTGGTAGTTGGTGAACAGCAAAAAGTTCTGGAAATACTCTGCCGCAGTACCGGTGTAATGGCGCAGTCGTTGCAGCGAGTAGTCGACTCGCTGCGCCGTAAACAGGGCCAGCGGCTGGGCGTCGCCTGGGCGCGGCACATAAGTGCCGTTGGCAATACCGTCATCCATGGCGCTCAGATCAGGCAGATCAAACACATCGCGCATCAACTGCCGACGCTGCGGACTCAAGCTGCCCTCAAGATGGTCTTGATCAGCAAAGGAGAAGTGCACCGGGATCGGCTGCGAGCTGGTACCCACCTCCAGCTCAACCCCATGGTTTTGTATCAACAGCGTGAACTGCTCGAGGTAATACTCGGCGAACAGGTCGGGGCGCGTGAGTGTGGTCTCAAAACGCCCGGGGCCGGCAACAAAGCCATAGCTCAGGCGAGCATCCTGCAGGCCCTGGCGTGCCACGGTGTCGGTCTGGATGCGCACAAAGGGGTAGCAGGCCCGCACATGGCCTGGCAGGGTTTCGCCTGCCACAAAGCGGCGCATGGCGCTGCGCAGGTGCGACAGGCTGCTGTCGTAAATCTCCTGGGCTTTGGCCAGGGCCGCTGCCGGATCACGAAAACTTGATGGGGCGATGAAAGCAGGCAGGTAAGACATCAAGTGGATTATCGGTGCTTCACGAGACTCGCTGGCGCACCGTGGCGGCGCGCGGCGCTTAAAACTGCCATACTCAGCCCGGTTTTTGACGAGGAAGTCCGTACCCATGCTGAAGTTCACATGCTGCGATGCGCTGCGCGAGTTTGCCAGCAGCAGCCAAGCCCAGGTTTTGCGGGGCATCACCCGCGGCTTTGAGCGCGAATGCCTGCGGGTGGATGCCTCCGGCGTGCTGGCCCGTACACCGCACCCCCGGGCGTTTGGCTCTAAGCTCACCCACCCCTGGATCACCACCGACTACGCCGAAGCGCTGCTGGAGTTCATCACCCCGCCTTCGCAGGATCTGGATTTCCCGCTGGAGTTTCTGCGCGATATCCACCGCTTTGTGGCGCCGAAGCTGGGCTCAGAACTGATGTGGGCCGGCTCCATGCCCTGCCCCATCAGCGACGATACCGACATTGAGCTGGCCGACTACGGAAATTCCCATGCAGCGCGCTTCAAGCAGGTCTACCGCGAAGGCCTGGGGCTGCGCTATGGCCGTCGGATGCAGGCCATCGCAGGGGCGCACTACAACTGGTCGCTGCCGGCAGAGTTTTGGGTCAGCCTGCAGGACCTGTGCCCGCCGGTGCAAGCCGGGGTCGACTTTGTCAGCGAACGCTACTTTGCCCTGGCGCGCAATTTTTTGCGTTACAGCTGGCTGATTCCCTACCTGTTTGGCGCCTCGCCGGCCCTGAGCACATCGTTCTTGCAGGGGCAAAAGGCTGACCTGCTGGAACTGCTGCCGGGCACGTTGTACGGCCCCGATGCCACCAGCCTGCGCATGAGTGACCTGGGCTACCAAAACCGTGCGCAGGCCAACCTGCAGGTCAGCTTCAACTCGCTGGCCGACTACACCCAGGCGCTGGAGACCGCGATCAGCACCCCCGACCCTTTTTATCAGGCCATCGGTGTTCGCGACGGCGGGCAATGGCGGCAACTCAATGCCAACTTGCTGCAAATTGAAAATGAGTTTTACGCGGGTATACGGCCCAAGCGCATTGGCAAACAGGGCGAGCGGCCGGCCAAGGCGCTGCAAGCCTATGGCGTGGAATACCTGGAAGTCCGGCTGTTTGATCTCAACCCAAGCCTAGACATTGGCATTGCGCCGGAGCAGGGAAATTTTGCGGACATGCTGCTGCTGATGTGCTTGTTTCGCGACAGCCCGCCCATCAGCAGCCGGGAACAGGCCGAGAACAACGAGAACAAGCGGCGCGTGGTGCACCACGGTCGGGCGAGCGATTTGCAATTGCTGGCGCATAACCGCGAACAGCCCATGCGGCCCCTGGCCCATGCGCTGTTTGAAGACCTGCTGCCCTTTGCCGAGATGCTCGACGCCGCCTACAGCGGCCAACGCTATAGCCAGACACTGAGTACCCTGCGCCAGCGCATCGACCATCCCGAGCTCACCCCGTCGGCGCAGGTGCTCGAAGGCGTGCATCAGGCCGGCGGGTTCCAAAGCTACAGCCTGGCTCTGGCGCACCAACACCAGCAAAACCTGCTCACGCAAGCGCTAGACCCGGCCACCCGCGCACGGTTTGAGGCGAGTGTGCAAGCCTCGCTAAGCCGGCAAGTGCAACTCGAGGCCGCCGAGCAGGGCAGCTTTGAAGACCACGTGGCCCGCTATTACGCCTGACCACCAGGCCGTCGTATCCGCCATGCTCCCAAGCGACACCCTAGCCCAAGCAATACCCGAGCGCGCTGCCGGCACCGCCCCCGTCACGGGGCCCGGCCCGGCAGGGGAGAACTGCTTTTCCAGCCTGCTGTTGGAGCCCGCCGTTTTGACCAATCTGGCGCAGCTCGGTTACCACCAGATGACGCCTATTCAGGCCGCCAGCCTGCCTGCGGCTTTGGCCGGGCAAGACCTGATTGCCCAGGCGCAAACAGGCAGTGGCAAAACCGCAGCCTTTGGCCTGGCAGCACTTGCCCGCCTGAACCCCCGCCGCTTTGCCGTGCAAACCCTGGTGCTGTGCCCGACCCGGGAACTCGCTGACCAGGTGAGCACCGAGTTGCGCCGCTTGGCCCGTGCCACCGGCAACATCAAGATCCTTAGCCTGTGCGGTGGCGTGGCTCTGCGCGGACAGCGTGCCTCTCTGGAACAGGGCGCCCATATCGCGGTGGGCACGCCCGGGCGCATCATGGACCATCTGGCGCGGGGCTACCTGGCACTTGACGCACTCAACACGCTGGTGCTCGACGAGGCCGACCGCATGCTCGACATGGGATTTTTTCAGGATATAGCCACCGTCATCAAGCAATGCCCGAAGGCCCGCCAAACCCTGCTTTTTTCTGCCACCTACCCCGAGGGTATTGGCAAGCTGGCCGCCGAATTCATGCGTGAGCCACGGCACATCAAGGTCCAGAGCGCACCAGCCCAGGGCGCGATTGAAGAGCGCTTCTACCAGGTGACTCAGGACCAGCGTTTGGCCGCAGTGGCCCAGCTGCTCATGCACTTTCGGCCGGTCAGCACCCTGGCGTTTTGCAACACCCGGCAACAATGTCGGGAACTGCTTGGCAGCTTGCAACAACAGGGCTTTAGTGCCTTGGCACTGTCTGGCGATCTCGAACAACGCGAGCGGGACCTGGTGCTGGCACAGTTTGCCAACCGCAGCTGCTCGGTGCTTGTGGCCACCGACCTGGCATCGCGCGGGCTGGACATCGCGCAGCTCGAAGCCGTCATCAATGTCGACACCACGCCAGACCCCGAGGTGTATGTGCACCGCATCGGTCGCACCGGCCGCGCTGGCGAATCTGGTCTGGCGCTCAGCCTGGCCGGGCTGCATGAGATGGGTTTTGTTGGCCGTATCGAGCAGTATCAGCACCGCGAATCGGTCTGGTATCCGCTCAACAGCCTGACGCCAACTGGCAGCGGTCCGCTGCAGCCGCCGATGGTGACGCTGCAGATCTTGGGTGGGCGCAAAGAAAAAATTCGCCCCGGCGATGTGCTGGGCGCCCTGACCGCAGACGCGGGCTTTGCACGCGAGCAAATCGGCAAAATCAATGTCACCGAGTTCACCACTTTTGTAGCGGTGAGTCGCGACATTGCGCTGCAGGCCATGGACAAACTCAACGCCGGAAAAATCAAAGGCAAAGGCGTGAAAGTACGCCTGGTTTAGCCGCGTCATTGCGGCTTGTAGGGGAAATTCTGACGTGCTTTACAGCGACTTCCTGACTTCAGGCGACAGACCCCGGGACTAAAGTTCTCCCAAGCGCTCAAGCGCCCTGAAACCCACCGGAGATGCCAGATGAAGACCGCCGAAATTAGCCTCAACCCATTCAGTCTGATGATGGAGCCCGAGTTGGTTTTGCAGGCCATGGAGCGCTCAGAGCAACTCCAGCGCCTGCGCCGGCACACATTGCGCCCGCTCGACAGGCCGCTGATTCCCTACACACAGCAGAGCCTGGACAGCCGCGCCGCCTTCGATGCGGCGATTGAGGCTGAAGAATTTGAGGTCCTGGAGATCGAACTGCTGAACTGACCCCGCGCCAGGCAGGCGCCACAGTGACCGGCGTTTTAGGCGCCAACTCGGTGTTCAGGTGCTGTGCCCCACCCCTGGCGGTGCGACCATGCCGCCCACTGCGGCTGTGCTGCGCTCAGCGCTTGAGCGTGACGCCGCCGTCCACCACCAGGGTTTCGCCCACCACGTAATCGCCAGCACGCGAGGCCAGGTAAATCGCAGCGCCGGCCATGTCCTGGTCCACGCCAATACGGCCGGCCGGGATCTGGGCTGCCACTTCGACGCTGCGGTCCCGCGCCTCCCGGTTCATCTCAGAGGCAAAAGCGCCGGGAGCAATCGCGGTGACTGCAATGTTGTCCTGGATCAGGCGCAGCGCCATACGCCGGGTCAGGTGCACCAGGCCGGCTTTGCTGGCGGCATAGGAGTAGGTTTCTAGCGGGTTGACTGACACACCGTCAATCGAAGCGATGTTGATCACCTTGGCCACCCGCTGCTTGCCGGCCAGGCGCAGATGAGCCGCCAGGGCCTGGGTCAGGAAAAACGGCGCTTTCAGGTTCAGGTCCACCACCTTGTCCCAGCCACTCTCGGGAAAGTCGTCAAACGGCGCGCCCCAGGCAGCGCCGGCGTTGTTGACCAATATATCGAGTTGCTGCTCGTGCGCCGCGAAGGCTGTTGCCAGCGCCTGGGCGCCGACAACCGTCGAGACATCGGCGGGCAGGGAGACACAATGACCCAAAGCCGCCAATTCGCTCGCCGCCTGATCACAGACCTGCGCCTTGCGCGACGAGATATAGACCTTGGCTCCCTGGGCCAAAAAACCCGCTGCAATCATGCGCCCGATACCACGCGAGCCACCTGTAATCAGGGCGATTCGGCCTTCAAGAGAAAAAAGTTTGTCCATCGTCGTCGCTCCTTTTTGAAGCCTAAGCTTAGCTTGATGCCGCGAGGGCGGCAGTCACTTGGGCGGCAGCGCCCAAGAGCGGGGATAATCGCGTTCTTTTTCTCAATGGAGTCCGTGTCATGGCCAAAGAATTTCGTACTGAAGCTGAACGTGTTGCAAGCCCACGCCCGGTGCCGCCCAAGGGTGTTTGCTTCACCGCCCCAAAGGGCCAAAAACGCAGCCTCGAGCGCGGCACTGCCACCAACAACAAAAAAAACCCCGGTAAGCGCCCGCACAAAGGCGGTTGATAGCCCACTGCGCTTGCGCTCGCCGCAACGGGCGCCAGAACGCACAACTCTCAGGGCAAACGCATCAAGGGAATGGCCGCAATGGCCAGGGCCACGGCCAGCAACTTGATGCGGCTGATGGCCTCTTTCATGAATACCATCGCGATCAGCACAGCAAACACCGAACTGGTGTCGCGCAGAGCCGCCGCACCGGCAATGGACGCCTTGCTGAACACCCAGACAATCAGCAGGTAAGAGACCATCGACAGCACGCCCGTCCACAGCGTCACATGGGCATGGCGGCGGATGGTAGCCACCAGACCGGGCAGACGGCGCTGCTGCCAGGCCATATTCGCCGCGTTGAAGATTGCCGTCAGGCAGCCATAGGCAAAAGGCGAACCCGATTGGCGAATACCATTGGCGTCGATCAGCACTGAGCAAGCGCTCAAGACTCCGCCCACGCCAGTCCAGATCAGCACCTGGCGCGACAAATTCTGACCGTGGCGCGCACTCATCGCCAGCAGCGCCAGCGCCGCAATGATCAGCGCAATACCCAGCATGGCGCCGGTTGACAGCCGCTCGTGTGCGAGCAAGGTCGACAGCGGCACCACCAGCATGATCATGATGGCGCGCGACATCGGGTACACCAGGCCGAATTCGCCATGGTCATAGGCCCGCAAAATGGCCTTGATCCCCATCACATTGAACAGGGCTGAGGCGGCGATCCACACCAAAGACTCCCACCGGAGGAAATCAACAAAGAACAGCACCGGCAGGCCGACCAGCCCTGCCACCAGCATCTGGCCCGTCATGACCGCTGTGTGCTGCCCGGTAGATTTGACGGCTGCGTTCCAGGTGGCATGCAAGAGGGCGCTGCCCAGGGCAGCCAGAATGTAGATGGTGTCCAAACAGGCCCAGGGTCAGGGGTTGGCAAGCCTTACATGTTACGCCGGTACTGCCCACCCACCTCAAACAAGGCATTGGTGATCTGGCCCAGGGAGCAGACCCGCACGGCTTCCATCAGCACCTCAAACACGTTCTGGTCCTCAATCACCACCTGTTGCAGGCGCTTGAGCATCGCCGGTGCCTGGTTGGCGTGCCGGGCATGGAAGTCGGCCAGTCGCTGCAGCTGGCTCTGCTTTTCCTCGTCGGTCGAGCGGGCGAGCTCGAGCTTGTCGAGCACCGCGTCACCGTTCGGGTTACGGAAGGTGTTGACGCCGATGATGGGCAGCTCACCCGTGTGCTTGAGCATTTCGTAGTGCATCGACTCGTCCTGGATGCGGCCCCGCTGGTAACCGGTTTCCATGGCGCCCAGCACACCACCGCGCTCGGCTATTGCGGAGAACTCGGTCAACACCGCTTCTTCCACCAGCTCGGTCAGCTCTTCGATGATGAAGGCGCCCTGGGACGGGTTTTCGTTCTTGGCCAGGCCCCACTCACGGTTGATGATCAGCTGGATTGCCATGGCGCGGCGCACCGAGTCTTCGGTCGGGGTGGTGATGGCCTCATCGAACGCATTGGTGTGCAGGCTGTTGCAGTTGTCGTAAATCGCGATCAGTGCCTGCAGCGTGGTGCGGATGTCATTGAACTGGATCTCCTGCGCATGCAGGCTGCGCCCGCTGGTCTGGATGTGGTATTTGAGCTTCTGGCTGCGCTCGTTGGCGCCGTATTTCTCTCTCATGGCCACCGCCCAGATGCGCCGGGCTACCCGACCCATCACGGTGTATTCGGGGTCCATGCCGTTGCTGAAGAAAAAACTCAGGTTGGGCGCAAAGTCATCAATATGCATGCCGCGCGCCAGGTAAGCCTCGACAAAGGTGAAGCCGTTGCTCAGCGTGAAGGCCAGTTGGCTGATCGGGTTGGCGCCGGCCTCGGCAATGTGGTAGCCACTGATCGACACCGAGTAAAAATTACGTACCCGGTGCTTGACAAAATACTCGGCCACATCACCCATCACCTTCAGGCTGAACTCGGTGCTGAAGATGCAGGTGTTCTGGCCCTGGTCTTCTTTCAGGATGTCGGCCTGCACCGTGCCACGCACGTTTTCTTGCACCCACCCGCGGATCTTTTTCAGTTCGGTATCGGTCGGCTCTCGGCCGTTGTCGGCCTTGAACTTGTCAATATTCTGGTCAATGGCCGTGTTCATGAACATCGCCAGGATGCTGGGCGCCGGGCCGTTGATGGTCATGCTGACGCTGGTGGACGGGCTGCACAGATCGAACCCGCTGTAGAGCACCTTCATGTCGTCCAGCGTGGCGATTGACACGCCTGAGTTGCCCACCTTGCCGTAGATGTCTGGCCGCAGGTCGGGGTCGTTGCCATACAGCGTGACCGAGTCAAACGCTGTGGACAAGCGCTTGGCCGCCATGCCCGCGCTCAAGAGCTTGAAGCGGGTGTTGGTGCGAAAAGCGTCGCCCTCTCCGGCAAACATGCGGGTGGGGTCCTCGCCCTCGCGCTTGAAGGCAAAGGTGCCAGCGGTGTAGGGGTAGTTGCCCGGCAGGTTGTCGAGCAGCAGCCATTTCAGGATTTCGCCATGGTCTTCGTACTGCGGCAGCGCCACCTTGCGGATGGTGGTGCCGCTGAGCGACTTGGTGGTGAGCGCGGTGCGGATTTCCTTGTCGCGGATTTTCACCACGAACTCGTCGCCGGCATAGGCCGCCTGCATGGCCGGCCACTGCGCCAGCAGCTGACGCTCGGGGGCACCCAGGTGGGCGTCTCGCTGGCCAGCCAGGTCCAGCACGGCTTCCACGGCCCGGGTCTTGGTAGCGTCCGCTTCCCTGAGCATGCGGGCCGATTCGCGCAACTGTTGGATTTCGCGGACCAGCCGGGCCTGGCTGCGGGCCCGCGCCTTGTAGCCGCGCACGGTGTCGCTGATCTCGGCCAGGTAACGGGTGCGCGCCGCCGGCACCACGGGTGTCTGGTTGGTGCTGTGGCGCACGGCCACCTGCGGCAGGTGCGAGGGCCGTACCGGCAAACCCAGCACAGCCAAGCGCTGCAACAGCGACTGGTACAAGGCGGTCACGCCATCGTCATTGAAACGCGCCGCCATGGTGCCAAACACCGGCATCTCTGCCATGGGCGTGGTCCAGGCCTCTTTGTTGCGCTGCACCTGCTTGGCCACGTCGCGCAGGGCGTCGAGCGAGCCCTTGCGGTCAAACTTGTTGATGGCCACAAACTCGGCAAAGTCGAGCATGTCGATCTTCTCCAACTGGCTGGCCGCGCCAAACTCGGGCGTCATGACATACAGCGGTATATCCACATGCGGCACGATGGCGGCATCGCCCTGGCCGATCCCCGAGGTCTCCACCACCACCAAATCAAAGCCCGCCACCTTGCAGGCCGCAATCACATCAGGCAAGGCCGCGCTGATCTCGGAGCCAAAATCACGCGTGGCCAGGCTGCGCATAAAAACCCGCTGCCCCGGCGCCAGCGCAGCGGCAGGCGTGGGGGCAACGCAATCCACCGCCGGGCCGCCCCAAGGTGGATTAGCCCCCTCGGGGGGCAGCGCAGCACGCGCAGCGGCAAGCGTGGGGGCAACAACCCCGCCGCCGGGCCGCCCCAAGGCGGGGTTAGCCCCCTCGGGGGGCAGCGCAGCACGCGCAGCGGCAAGCGTGGGGGCCCAAACCCCAATGGCGTTCATGCGGATGCGGTCGCCCAGCAGGGCGCCACCGCTTTTGCGGCGGCTCGGGTCAATGCTGATCACTGCCACGCGCAAGGCATCATCCTGGTCCAGCCGGAGCCGGCGAATCAGCTCATCGGTCAGGCTGGACTTGCCCGCGCCACCCGTGCCGGTAATCCCCACCACCGGTATCTTTTTTGTAGCAGCCAAAGACCGTATCTCTTGGGCCAGCGCGGGATTGGCCTTCTCGTTTTCCACCGCCGTGATCCACTGCGCCAGCGCCCGCCAGGCCATCTCGCCGTGGCCCTGCAGGGCCGCTATGGTGGTGGGCGCGTGCGGCGTCAGGTCTTGGTCGCAGCGCATCACCATCTCGCCAATCATGCCGGCCAGCCCCATGCGCTGCCCGTCTTCAGGGCTGAAGATGCGGGCCACGCCATAGGCCTGAAGATCGCGGATCTCGGGCGGCACAATCACCCCGCCGCCGCCGCCAAACACCTGAATGTGGGCGCCGCCACGCGCGCGCAGCAAATCAACCATGTACTTGAAATACTCCACATGGCCGCCTTGGTAGGAACTGATGGCGATGCCCTGTACGTCTTCTTGCAATGCCGCGGTCACCACCTCGTCCACGCTGCGGTTGTGGCCCAGATGGATCACCTCGGCGCCCATGCCCTGCAGGATGCGGCGCATGATGTTGATCGCCGCATCATGGCCGTCGAACAGGCTGGCAGCGGTGACAAAGCGCACTTTATGCTTGGGCCGGTAGTTAGCCAGGGCTTTGAATTCGGCGGACAGGTCGGTCATGGTGGGTCTCCGTGGCGCTGGTGCGCCTCTCAAAAAAAGCAAGCGCTTGATTGACGTTTACGTCAACGTCAATGGTAACAATTTTTCAACAAAAAGGGCGCTTGTGCGCCCTTTTTGCTTGTCCAATGACGCCTCACATGGCTATTTGTACAGCAGACCGGGCAGCCACAAACCAATCGCCGGGAAGGTGTACAACAGGAACAGGGCCAGCACCTGTATCCCCATAAAAGGCATCATTCCGGCAAATATTTGGTTCAGCGTTACATGCTTGGGGCTCACGCCCTTCAGATAAAAAGCGGCCATCGCCACCGGCGGCGACAAGAACGCGGTTTGCAAGTTCAGCGCCACCAAGAGGCCAAAAAACAAGGGGTCGACATTGAACTTGGCCAGCAGGGGGATGAAAATAGGCATGAAGATCACAATGATCTCGGTCCACTCCAGGGGCCATCCCAGGATGAAGATGATGAACTGGCTCAGCAGCAAGAACTGCAGCGTGGTCAGCCCCAGGGACAACACCCAGGTTTCAATCAGCTCTTGGCCGCCCAGCAGCGCAAAAGACGCCGAGAAAATCGATGAGCCGACAAAGAGCCAGCACACCATGGCGCTGGTCTTGGCAGTCAGAAACGAAGACTCCCGCACGATGCCCACGAGCTCGACCGCAGTTCTGCCCAGGGCGCTGCCGCCCGGTGTGGCACGCGCATTGACATAGCGGTAGGCACCCGCAAGCAACATGCCACCGAGCCCGCCGACCGCCGCGGCCTCGGTCGGCGTTGCCAGGCCGAACACAATCGAGCCCAGCACCGAGATGATCAGCACGGCCAAGGGGAAAAACGACACCAAGAGCATCTTGAAAATTTCAAGCCGCTGCCAACTCATGAGCCAGTTGATGAGCAGGGCCAGGCCGAGGCCAATGGCCAGAAAAACCCAGTACCAGGTGGGTGCTGCCAAGCGCTCGGGGGCTGCCGCTGCGGCGGCCTCAGTGCCAGGGGCGCTTGCCGCCGCCATTGCCGAAGCTTGGGCAGCAGGCTCGACGCTGGCAGCCGAGGCTGCGGCTGGTGGCTCTTGTATGCCAGTGGTCTCGGCTGGCGGCTCCTTGAGCCCACCAAGCTCGGCCGGCGGCTCCTGAACGCCGTTATTGACTTCGGATTTTTCCTCCAGCGGCGCGGCCACCAGACCGCCGGTTTCCGTCAGTCCGGAGGTGTCAGTCACCACCAGCGGCGCGGTTGCACTGAAATAGACCATGGCGAGCAAGGCGGAGATCACCAGGGCCGGCAGCACCGCCAGCAGCAGTTGGCCAAGTACAGTCTTCTTCGCCAGCGATGTATCGTTGAGCCCGCCAAAGAGGCCGGTGATGGCGTTGCTGCCGCGCGCTGAGAGCGTTTGCGCCACGGGCGGCAGCGGTACCATCCGTTCGCTCAGCGGCAAAGGCGGGGCTAAATGGGGCTTCCATTTGGCCACCACAATCACATAGCCAACATACAGCGCAGCCAGCATGATGCCGGGGAAAAAAGCGCCCGCGTACAGCTTGACCACCGACACGCCTGCAGTGGCTCCATAAACAATCAGCAGCACCGAGGGGGGAATCAAAATGCCCAAACAGCCGCCGGCGGTGATGGCGCCAGCGGCCAGTTGTACGCTGTAGCCCGCGCGCAGCATAGCCGGCAGGGCCAGCAGGCCCATCAGCGTGACCACCGCGCCCACAATGCCCGTGGCCGTGGCAAAAATGGCGCAGGTGACGATCGTCGCCACAGCCAGTGCACCAGGCACCCGTGCCAAGGCCAAGTGCAGGCTCTTGAACAACTTGTCAATCAGGTTGGCCCGCTCAACCAAGTAGCCCATGAAAACAAACAGCGGTATTGCAATCAGCACATCGTTGGACATCACCGCATAGGTCCGCTGCACCATCAGGTCAAGAATTTGCCGCACCGCAATATCGGGGTTGACGCTGCGGTAAGACAGCCAGCCAAAAAACATGCCCATGCCCATCAGGGTGAAGGCCGTCGGGAAGCCCAGCATGATGGCCACCACCACCAAGCCCAGCATGATCAGGCCCAGATGCCCGTTTGTCACATGTCCCCAGGGGATGATCAAAAGCAGGGCGACGATGATCATCGCCATCAAGGCAAAACCAAACCGGAGCTCTTTGCGAATCGTCATTTGCTAGCCCCCTGCCCTGTCAAGATCGCACCGAGTTGTTCGGTATCCTCGACCTTGACCTGGACCATGGCCCTGAGCTTCTCGACATCGACCTCCTCCACGTCTTGTTCACGCGAGGGCCACTCGCCCTCTTGAATGCAGGCCACGCAGCGCACCATCTCGACCAGGCCCTGCAACAACAGCAGGGTGCCGGCGATCGGGATCACGGTTTTGAAAGGGTAGACCGGCGGCCCGTCCGAGGTGATGTTGGAGTGCTCAAGAATCGCCCAACTCTCGCTGGCGTAGACAAATCCGGCCCAGGCCATGGCGATCACGCCAGGGATGAAGAACAGCACATACAGGGTCAGGTCAAGTATGGCCTGGGTCCGGGGCATGAAAAAACCATAAAGCACATCGCCGCGCACATGGCCGTTTTTGGACAGCGTGTACGCGCCGGCCATCATGAAGACCGTGCCATACAGCATGATCATCGCGTCAAAAGCCCAGGCATGTGGGTGGTCGAGCGCATAGCGCGAGAAAACCTCCCAGCTGATCAGCAGGGTCAGCACCACAATGAGCCAAGAGAAAGCTTGACCAATCCGGGTGCTGAGCCGGTCAACAGAGAGCAGGAGTTTTTGCATGGGGTTTGGTGCCGGCCGGGTCACGGAGAAGGCAGGAACAAAAAAATACGCGCCCGCCAAGCTACCCGACCACATATGGCCGGGTAGCTTGGCGGGCTTAGGACCAGACGATCAGGCTTTTTTGGCCGCCGGCTTAGCCGCCGCTTTGCCAAAATAGCTGTTGTAGGCCATGCGCCGGTCAACCACGGTGTCGAGTTCCCAGCGCACGGTGCGCTCGGCAAACATTTTTTGCGACTCGACGATTTCCTTGAACATGGGGTCAGCGGCTGATTTTTTAGCCACCACCACGTCATAGGCTTCGATCTGCTTGCGCAAGATCGAGTCAGGCGTTTTGTAGAACTTGACACCGGCTTTTTGCAGTTCGCCGTAGGCCTTGGAATAGCGGTCAACGGCTTTCCAAGACATGTCGGCCGAGGCGGCCTCCACGGCATTGGAAATAATGGCGCGCATTTTGTCGGGCAGCCCGTCGTATTTGGTTTTGTTGAAGGTGATTTCAAACTGCTCAGCGTTCTGGTGGTAGCTTTGCAGCATGCAGACCTTGGAGACATCGGCAAAGCCCAGGGTTTGGTCCGAACTGGCGTTGTTGAACTCGGCAGCATCAAGCAAACCGCGGTCCATGGCCGGAACGATTTCGCCACCTGGCAGGGCGTTGACAGCAGCGCCCATGGCGGTGAAAACATCGATCGAGATACCCACGGTGCGGTACTTCAGGCCTTTGAGATCTTCTGGTTTGGTGATCGGCTTTTTGAACCAGCCCAGTGGCTGCGTGGGGTGAGGCGCATAGGGAAAAGACACCACATTGGCGCCAATGGATGCATACACCTTGGCCAGCAACTCCTTGCCGCCACCATACTTGTGCCAGGCCAGCAGCATGTTGGCGTCCATGCCAAAGCCAGGCCCAGAGCCCCACAGTGCCAGCGCATTTTGTTTGCCATAGTGGTAGACCAGCACCCCGTGCCCGCCATCCAGCGTGCCTTTGGACACCGCGTCAAGCAGGCCAAAGGCGGGAACCACTGAACCAGCCGGTAAGACCTCAATCTTGAGATCGCCGCCGGTCATGTCATTGACCTTCTTGGCAAAATCACCCGCGTACTCATGAAAGATGTCTTTGGCGGGCCAGGTGCTTTGAAAGCGCAGCGAGATCGGGCCAGCCTGTGCTGAGGCAATCATGGGAGCCGACATGGCGCCAGCGGCAACCGCGGCACCTTTGAGAAGACTGCGGCGGCGGGGTGTTTTCTGATCGGTCATGGGTTTCTCCAAAGTTAGGGGGCAATTCTGTGAATCGACAAAATTGGCAGCGGGGATCATTCCGCTTAACCGATTTTCCGCTAGTTTCAGCCAATTGGTATCCGTAGAAACCAGTAGGACCCTTGACATGGCACGCTTTTTATTTCACCCGCATCTGCAAATAATTGCAGGGCAAACTCGGGAAGCATGGATGACTCGTGTGCAGGTTTTGCGCTGGTTTTTTGCCGGCAGGGTAGCTCACAAAAATCAGCCGCCCGGCTCAGGCCGGGCCAGGTCGGCGGCACAGCACTTCCTGTGCCGCCTGCTCGTAGGCCCAGGCCAGTTGCAGCACTGCCGCATCAGCCTGCGGCCGGCCGATCAGCTGCAAGCCCATTGGCAGTCCGCGCGCATCAAAACCTGCAGGCAGGCTGATGCAGGGCAGGCCGGCGAAAGTGGCGTAAATCACCACCTCCATCCAGCGGTGGTAGGTGTCCATGGCCACGCCATCCACTTCGCTGGGCCAGCGCAGGCTGGCCTCGAAAGGCCACACCTGGGCGCTGGGCAGGGCGAGAAAATCATGGTGTTCAAACAAGGCCAGCATCTGCTGGTAGAAGGCGCTGCGTTGGGCGCTGGCAAACATCAGCGCTGGCCCGGTCAGGGTTTGCCCCTGGTCATGCTCCCACAGGGCCTCGGGCTTGATCAGGCTGCGCTTGGCGGGCTGCGCCAGGTGGGGCGCAATCCGGCCAGCCACCAGGGCCTGGCGCCACACCAGCCAGGCCTGCCAGACCAGCTCGGGCGGCATGCCCAGCCGGGTCGGCTCCACCGCACAGCCCAGGGCCTGCAGCCGGCCCAGCGCCTGCTCACACACCGGCAATATCTCTGGCTCCATCGGCAGGTAGCCGTCCAGATTGCCCAGCCACCCAATGCGGCAGTTGCGCAGCTCAAGCCCAGCCAGCCGGCTGGTGAAATCCGCACTGGCAGCAATCGACAGAGGCACGCGCGGATCGGGTCCGGCCTGCACCTGCAGCAGGGCCGCTACATCGCGCACGCTGCGCCCCATCGGCCCCTCGGTGCTGAGCTGGCCGATCCAGCTGTCCTGCGCCGGCCACATCGGCACCCGACCCTGGCTTGGGCGCAAGCCAAAAACATTGGCCCAACCGGCTGGGTTGCGCAGGCTGCCCATGAAATCCGAACCGTCAGCCACCGGCAACAAGCGCAGCGCCAAACCTACTGCGGCACCGCCGCTGCTGCCGCCCGCCGATCGGCTTGGGTCGTAGGCATTGCGGGTCAGGCCGAACACCTCGTTGAAGGTGTGCGAGCCCAAACCGAACTCGGGCGTGTTGGTCTTGCCAATCACAATGCAGCCGGCTGCCTTCATGCGCTGCACCATCAGGCCGTCTTGCTGCGGTACATTGCCGCGCATCAAGGGCGAGCCCAGGGTGGTGACGATGCCGGCGGTATTGGCCATGTCTTTGATGGCCTGCGGCATACCGTGCATCCAGCCCAGGGACTGGCTACGCGCGAGTTGGGCGTCACGGGCGTCAGCTTGGCGCAACAAGCCATCCGGGTCTTGCAGGCTGACAATCGCGCCGCAGCCCGGGTTGAGGGCCTGGATCCGGGCCAGGTAGGCCTGCATCACCTCGCGGCAAGACAGCTGGCGGGCATGGATGGCCTGCGACAGGGCGCTGGCATCGAGTTCAACAATCATGGTCATCTGGCAAGGGATCAGGTAGCGAGTTTGCGGATAATAAAGGCATGACTTTCTTAGCCATCGACGTGGGCAACACCCGCCTCAAATGGGCGCTCTACCAACAGCCC
>CAMATS010000001.1 GCA_945861195.1 Rhodoferax sp. OV413 | reverse complement strand
GCCTTTGATGACTCGGCCCATGTTGTCACGCTGTATGCCAGCCATGACGAGGCCCTCAGCAGCCTGCGCGAGCACGCACTTCGGCTGCAGCCGGGGCAACTCCACCTTGACATTCGCTTTGCTGGCAGCGTTGACGCGATCCGGGCGCTCAACGAGGGCCGCTGCGTGATGGCTGGTTTTCACACACTCCAAGACACCAGCGCCAACTCACTGTCTCAGCGCACCTACCAGGCTCTGCTGCAGCCTGGGCGGCACAAGATCATCGGCTTTGCCGCACGCACCCAAGGCCTGATGGTCGCGCCGGGCAATCCGCTGGGGCTGCACAGCCTGGCTGACCTGGCGCGCACCCAGGCCGGCTTCGTCAACCGGGCCCTGGGCAGCGGCACACGCTTGGTGCTTGACGAATTGCTGGCCAAGGCCGGGGTGGCTTCGGCCAAGATCAACGGCTATGCGCGCACCGAGCCTTCCCATGCGGCGGTGGCCCATGCAGTGGCGGCCGGGCAGGCTCAAGCGGCGCTGGGCATTGCTGTGGCGGCACAAAGCGCCGGGCTGGATTTTGTGCCTCTGGCGCAGGAGCGCTACCACCTGGTGTGCCTGAAGTCGGCCTTGGCGCAGCCCGGCACACTGGCCCTGTTGGATGTGTTGCGCTCCAGCGCCTGGCACGCCGAGCTCGGCCAGGTTGCCGGTTATGCGCCCCAGCAAAGTGGCCAGGTGCTGTCGATGCGGCAGGTTTTGCCCTGGTGGAACTTCGCCCGCGCCAAGCCCCGACGCCTGGACAAAGCGCCCACGCAGCACCCCCGCCAGCGGCAGTTCAAGAAAGCATAATGTCGCCCTGGCAAAGGCGCAGCGCCGGATGGCGCTGGTGTGCCACCCTTTCCCCGACAGGACAACATCGATGACATTCCCTTTTTCAGCCATCGTGGGTCAAGACGAGATGAAGCTTGCGATGCTGGTTTGCGCCGTTGACTCGAGCATTGGCGGCGTGCTGGTCTTTGGTGACCGCGGCACCGGCAAGTCGACTGCAGTGCGGGCGCTGGCCGGGCTCTTACCCAAGATGCGGGCCGTGGTGGGCTGCCGCTATGCCTGTGATCCGGCCAAGGCCGGCGGCGGCTGCGACAGCTGCGCGGGTTTGCGCAGTAGATCGGGCGGGCCGCTGCGCAGCCACCTCATACCAGTGCCTGTGGTTGATTTGCCGCTGGGGGCCACCGAAGATCGGGTGGTCGGCGCCCTTGATCTGGAGCGCGCCCTGACGCAGGGCGTCAAGGCTTTCGAGCCCGGCCTGCTGGCTCGCGCCAACCGTGGCTTTCTGTACATTGATGAAGTAAACCTGCTCGAAGATCACCTGGTCGACCTGCTGATCGATGTGGCCGCCTCAGGCGAAAACGTGGTCGAGCGCGAAGGTCTGAGCGTACGCCACCCGGCCCGCTTTGTGCTCGTGGGCAGCGGCAACCCAGAGGAGGGCGAGTTGCGGCCACAGTTGCTCGACCGTTTTGGTCTGTCGGTCGAAGTCCGAACCCCGGAGGATCTCGCCGCCAGGGTGGAGGTGGTGCGCCGGCGTGATGCCTACGAGCAGGATCCCGCCGGCTTTGTCTTGCAATGGCAACGCGAAGAAAACCGCACCCGCAAACGCATTTTGTTGGGCCGCTCCCGGCTGAGCCAGGTGGAGGTGCCGCAACCCGCGCGGGAACGTGCCTCGCAGCTCTGCATGGCCCTGGGTACGGACGGCCTGCGTGGCGATTTGACCCTGATGCGCACCGCCCGGGCGCTGGCAGCCCTGCAGGGCGACTCCTGCGTTGCTGACTCCCATTTGCGACAGGCAGCAGCGCCTTCCTTGCGGCACCGCTTGCGCCGCAACCCGCTGGACGATGCGGGCTCAACCGTGCGCGTGCAACGCGCCCTCACGGAGCTCATGGGCAGCGCATGAACCCAGCCCAGGCAGCGCCGGCCGAACCGAGCCAGGACGCCGCGCTGGTGGCTGCACTGTTTGCAGTCGACCCAGCCGGCCTGGGCGGTGTGGCCCTACGTGCCAGCGCCGACCCGGGACGCGACCAGTGGCTGGCGCTGGTCAAAGCGCTGCTGCCGGCGGGCGTGCCCCTGCGGCGCATACCGCTGCATATCAGCGACAGCGCTTTGCTCGGGGGTTTGGACTTGGCCGCCACGCTGCAAGCCGGCCGGCCAGTCTCGCAGCGCGGCGTGTTGGCGCAGGCTGACGGTGGTGTGGTCATGCTGGCTATGGCCGAGCGTCTCAGCGCTGCCACAGCGGCGCGTCTGGCCGCTGTGCTGGACTGCGGCGAGGTGCTGCTCGAGCGCGATGGCCTGGCCCTGCGCCAGCCGGCCCGGCTGGGCATGGTGGCCCTGGATGAAGGCCAGGAGGACGAGGAGCAACTGCCCGCAGCCCTGCTTGACCGGCTGGCTTTTCATCTGCACTTGCAGTCAGGCATCCCGGATTCCAGCGTCTACTGGAGCCGCGCGGACATCGAGGCCGCCCGCTCGCGCCTGCCCAACACCGGGATTGATGCGCAGATTGTCCAGGCCCTGTGCGCGACGGCGCAGGCGCTGGGCGTGGCCTCTTTGCGCGCGCCGCTGTTGGCGCTGCGGGTTGCCCGCGCCGCCGCCGCCCTGGTCGGCGAGGCTACTGCCAGCGCCGACCATGCAACTCTGGCGGCCAGGCTGGTTCTGGCACCCCGCGCCACCCGTTTGCTGCCCCCGCCCCCGCCCGAAACCCAGCCAGAGGATGCCGACGACAGCGCCCAAGCTCCCGACGACGTCCCCGAACCCGAGCCACCCCAAGACGCCTCGCCCGAGCCAGAGGCCGGCTCCGAGGGCTACCAGGCCTTGGCCGAAACTGTGCTTGCGGCCACCCAGGCTGCGGTTCCTGCCGGTCTGCTGGCCGCACTTCAGGTCGGCCAGGCCAGCCGGGCTCGAGCGCAGACCGCAGGGCGTGCTGGCGCCGTGCGTAAAAACCAGAATCGCGGGCGCCCTATCGGCGCGCGCCGGGGCGAGCCGCGCCAGGGTGCCCGGCTCAATGTGCTTGAAACCCTGCGCGCGGCTGCGCCCTGGCAGACGCTGCGCAGGCGTACCCGGGCCGAACCCACTTCTGCCCGGCCAGCTTTGGTGGGCGGCCCGCGCATTGAGGTGCGGCGAGACGATTTTCATGTGACCAAGTTCAAACAAAACAGCCAGACCACCACGATTTTTGTGGTCGATGCATCCGGCTCGTCAGCACTGAACCGATTGGCCGAGGCCAAGGGTGCAGTCGAGTTGTTGTTGGCCGACTGTTATGTGCGCCGCGACCAGGTCGCGGTGATTGCTTTTCGCGACAAGCAGGCCGAGTTGCTGCTCTCACCGACACGCTCACTGGCACGGGCCAAACGCAGTCTGGCCGGCCTGCCCGGGGGGGGCGGCACGCCGCTGGCCAGTGGTCTGGACGCGGCCCTGACTTTGGCACAGCAGGTGCAGCGGCGCGGCGACACGCCGGTCATCGTGCTGCTGACGGATGGCCGGGGCAATATCGCGCGCAGTGGCGCGCCGGGGCGGGTTCAGGCCAATGCCGACGCCATCGAGGCGGCCCGGCAGATCAAAAGCGCCGGCCTGACTGCCCTGATGCTCGACACCTCGCCTCAGGCCCAGGCCATGGCCCAGGCCCTGGCGCAGGCCATGGGCGCCCACTACCTGCCACTGCCCTACGCCGGGGCTCGGCAGCTGTCGCAGGCCGTCAAGGCGGCCACCGGGGCCAGTCAGCATGGGTACTGAGCCCCTGCTGTGGGAGCGCGACGGCAGCGACTGGCCACACCGGCAGGCCAGCGAGTTCAAAGTGGCGGGTGGCCTGCGCTGGCACCTGCAGCGCTTTGCCTGCCAAGGCTTGCCAGGCGCTGCCAAGCCGCCTGTGGTGCTGCTGATTCATGGCACCGGTTCGGCCACCCACACTTGGCGCGGCTTGGCGCCTTTGCTGGTGCAACACGCCGAGGTGCTCAGTATGGACCTGCCCGGCCACGGTTTTAGCGCGCTGCCACCGGGCGCACCGCCCGGTCAATGGCTCTCGCTCAATGGCATGGCGCAGGCCCTGGGCGCCCTGCTGCTGCTGCTTGAGCGCGCACCGACACTGGTGATTGGCCACTCGGCTGGCGCTGCGATTGCGCTGCGGATGTGTCTGGACGGCCGCATTTCACCCGGCTCGGTGATCGGCATCAATGCCGCCCTGCTTCCCTTGGGCGGCCTGGCCGGGCAGTTTTTTTCGCCGGTGGCCAAGTTGATGGCTGCCTCGCCCTGGGTGCCGCGCTTGTTTTCCTGGCAGGCACGGGACCCAGCGGTGCTGCAGCGCCTGATCCAAGGCACCGGCTCACAACTCGATGCCACCGGCCTGGCCCTGTATGGCCGCCTGGTGCGCAACGCCGGGCACGCGGCCGGCGCCTTGGGCATGATGGCCAACTGGGATCTGCAGGGTCTCGCGGCTGACCTGCACCGGCTGCGCACACCGCTGAGTCTGGTGGTGGGCAGCGCTGACCGGACCGTCTCGCCGGCACAGGCCGGGCGGGTCATGGCCAGTCTGCCCGCCGCCATGCAGCGCCGCTTGCACAGCCTCCAGGGGCTAGGGCATCTGGCCCATGAAGAGCGCCCCGACCTGGTGTGCGCGCTGGCCTTGGCCGAGCTGCTTGAGCCTCAGGGCTGAACGCTGTTGATAACCAAACGCAGCCCGGGGGAGCCGGGTTTGACCGGCCCCAGCTCGCCAGTCAGGTCGCCCGCTTGCGGCATGGCGTTGCCCGAGCGCGACACCCGCGCCACCAGCATCACCTGCCCGGCGCCCGAGAGCTTGAGATCTGGGGACATGGCGCTGCTGTCATCGAGCGTGAATGCACGGGGCAACTCACTGGCTTTGAATTTGAGGATGGCCAGGGGCATGCGCGAGCCCTGCACCGCACGGGCAAACACAAACACGGTGTCGCTGGCTGCCAGTTGCGCCGCCAGCGCCGGCGCCAAGCTGACCGTGCCGCTAATGGCCAAGGCCGGCGCTGCTGGCGCGCTCGCGGCAGGCCGGGAGCCCTTGGGGGCTGCGGCCAGCAACTGCGCGCGCGCCACATCCAGGCTACTCGCCAGCCCGGCCGCGAACTCGCTGTCAGGCGGCGCCAAGGCCTGCGCGCGGGACCAAAAAGCCACCGCTGCCCCCGGGTCTTGCCGCTGCAGCGCGGCGGTCCCGGCTAGCGCCAGGGCTTTGAGGTTTTTCGGGTCAATCGCCAGCGCCCGCTCGATCAGGCGGGTGGGCTCACCGGCAGCACTCTGGCCCTGCACCATGGCCAGCACATCGGCATGGTCAGCCAGCAATTGGGCATTGCGCGGCGCGAGTTCACCGGCCCGGATATAGGCCCGGTTGGACTCCTCAAAACGCTGCAAAGAGGCATAGGCGCGGGCCAGCATCTCCCAGGCCTGGGGGTCGGGCGGCTGCCCGCTTGGCAGCTCGTCGAGCCGCTTGGCAAGTTGCGCCACCATGGCCTCAACCTGGGCCTGGGTGGGCTCAGCCGCCGCGCCTGCCTGCAGTTCTGGCGGCAGAACCGCCTGCGGCTGACCCAACCAGCCGTACAAGGCCAGCGCCAGCAGCGGCAGCACCAGGCCCAACAGCAGGGCGCTGCGGCGGTCCCCCCCGGCGTGGCTCGGCGGGGCGGTTACCGGAGCTGCCTCGTCAAGCACCCGCTGCTCGAGCTCACTGCTGGCCAGCGCATACTGGGCCGGCCCGATCGCGCCACTGCCAAGCTGTTCGTCAAGCTGGGCCTTTTGCTCGCGCAGCAGGGCCAGGTTGGGCTCAGGCGCGAGCGAGCCGGCTTGGGTCGGGGCCGGCCGGGGGCTGCGCAACAGGGCCGGCAGCAACATAGCCAGCGCCAGCAACAGCAGGGCCAGACCCAGCAGCCCGAGCAGGGTCATGGCGGACCACCTGTCTGGTCTAGCAGTTGGCGGGCGCGCAGGCGTTGTGCCGGGTCAAGCTCGCGCTGGGCAGCATGCTGGCGATGCCGGCGGATATTGACCATCAAAACCCCCGCCGCCAGCAGGAGCAGGGCAAAGGGCCCCACCCACAACAACACCGTACTGGCTTTGAGGGGCGGGCGGTAGAGCACGAAATCGCCATAGCGCGCCACCATGAAATCAAGAATCTGCTGGCTGCTCTGCCCCTGCGAAAGCTTCTGTCGAATCTGCCCCCGAAGGTCGACTGCGAGGTCGGCATTTGAAGCGGCAATGGTCTCGTTTTGACACACCAGGCAGCGCAACTCTTCGGCAATCACCATCACCCGGGCTTCCAGCGCCGGGTCACTGGCCATCGGCTTGGCCTCGCCGGCCCCGGCGGACAACGGCAAGCCCAGCGCCAAGCCGAGCAGCAACGCGCCGCCCAGCAAGCCAAGGCAGCCGGTCTTAGGCACCGAGTTTTCCGACCAGGGGCAAGATGGTGTCACGCAACACCTCCGGGGTCAGCGGCCCGATGTGCTTGAAGCGAATCACGCCGGCACGGTCAATCACAAAGGTTTCTGGCACGCCGTAAACGCCCAGTTCAATGCCGGCCAGGCCGTCGCTGTCTTGCAAGGACTGCTGGTAGGGGTTGCCAAATTTTTCCAGCCAAGCCAGCGCATCGGGACGCTTGTCCTTGTAATTGAGGCCATACACCGGCACCAGGCCGGCACGGGCGAAGTCCACCAGAACCGGGTGTTCAAGCCGGCAAGCCACGCACCAGGAGGCCCAGACATTGAGCAGCCAGACCTTGCCGAGCAGGTCTTTGGGCGCCAACTGCTGGGCCGGGTCGGCCAGCGTGGGCAGGCGGAACTCTGGGGTTGGGCGGTTCACCAGTGGCGAGGGCACCTCGCGCGGGTTGAGCCGCAAACCGACTGCCAAAAAGCCCACCAACACCAGAAAAGCCAGCAGTGGCAACAAATACCTTTTCACGGCACCTGGCCCCGGCCAACCAGCAGCGGCAACTCGCCCGGCGCAGCAGCCTCGCCGGCTCGGGCCGCAGCGGGCTTGGTGGCAGCCACTCGCCTGGTGCGGTAGCGCCTGTCCATCACCGCCAGCAAACCACCCAGGGCCATCAGCACACAGCCGCCCCAGATCCAGTTGACCAGGGGTTTGTGGTGCAGCCGTACGCTCCAGGCCGTCGGTCCGACCGGCTCGCCGAGGGCCACATACAGGTCACGCCGCAGTCCGCGGTCAATGGCCACTTCGGTCATGGCCATGCGGCTGACCTGGTACAGACGGCGCTCCGGCTCGAGCCGGCCCAGATCCTGGCCGTCGATAGACACCGCCACCGTGGCGCGCAGGGCGGTGTAATTGGGCCCGGTGACCGGGTTGACAGCCTTGAGCTCAAAGCTGTAGCCGCCCACCTGCGCCACATCGCCGGGCTCCATGCGCACATCACTCTCGCTGGAAAAGCCGCTCACCACAGTGACGCCGACAATGAACACCGAGACGCCAAAATGGGCCAGCAGCATGCCGTAGTAGCTGCCCGGTTGCGCCGCCAAGCGGGCAGCCCAACCGGGTGCCGGATGCTCGCGCAGCCGGCTGAACAGGTTCAGCAAAGCGGTGCTCGCAACCCACGCCCCGAGCAGCAAACCGAGCCCGATCATGGGCGTCCAATGGCCCAGAAAAAATGGCGCGATCAGGGCACTGAGCAGGCTGACCGCCGCCGCCCAGCGCAGGCGCCGGGCTAAATCGATGGCACTGGCCTCGCGCCAACGCGTCATCGGACCGACCCCCATCAAAAACAGGGCGGGCGCAATGAGCGGGACAAAAACAGCCGAAAAATACGGCGGCCCGACCGACAGCTTGCCCATGCCCAGCGCATCAATAACCAGGGGATAAAGCGTGCCCAAAAGCACCGCGGCAGCCGCCACCACCAGCAGCACATTGTTGGCTAGCAACATTGATTCACGCGACACCGGCGCAAAACTGCCCCCCAGGCCCACCCGGGGCGCACGCCAGGCAAACAGAGCCAGAGAGCCGCCAACCACCACTGACAAAAAGCCCAGAATGAACACGCCGCGCGCCGGGTCTGATGCAAAAGCATGGACCGAGCTCAAAACCCCCGAGCGCACAATGAAAGTCCCCAGCAAAGACAAAGAGAAGGCCAATATGGCCAGCAAAGCGGTCCACATTTTGAAGCCGCCGCGCTTCTCAGTGACTGCCAGCGAGTGGATCAAGGCAGTGCCGACCAGCCAGGGCATGAAGGAGGCGTTTTCTACTGGGTCCCAGAACCACCAGCCGCCCCAGCCCAGTTCGTAGTAAGCCCAAAAGCTGCCCAGTGCAATGCCGGCCGTCAAAAAACACCAGGCCACGGTGGTCCAGGGCCGCGACCAGCGCGCCCATGCAGTGTCGAGCCGGCCCGCCAGCAGGGCGGCAATGGCAAATGCAAAGGCCACCACAAAGCCCACATAGCCCATGTACAGCATGGGCGGATGGATCACCATGCCGGGGTCCTGCAGCAGGGGGTTGAGGTCCTGCCCGTCCGGGGCAGCGGGCAGCAGGCGCTCAAACGGGTTCGAAGTGAACAGGGTGAACAACAGGAAGCCGCAGCTGACCAGCCCCATAACCCCCAGCACCCGGGCCAACATGGTGTCATCGAGCTGGCGCGAAAAAATCGAGACGGCGAGGGTCCAACCGGCCAAGATCAGGGACCACAGCAAGATCGAGCCCTCGTGGTTGCCCCAGACTGCCGTGATCCGGTAAACCAGTGGCAGGCTGGAGTTGGAATGCCGGGCCGCCAGCAACACCGAGAAATCATTGGCAATGAACACCTGGGTGAGGCAGGCATAGGCCAGCAACACAAACAAGAATTGCCCGCGCGCCGCAGGCCGGGCCAAAGCGGTCCAGGCACTGCGCCCGGTGTGCGCCCCAGCCAGGGGCAGCACCCCCTGAACCAGCGCCATGAGCAAGGCAATGATGAGAGAAAAATGACCCAATTCAGCAATCATGGCTTGGCCTTTTTCAGTGCTGCGGCGGCTTCCGGCGGCATGTAGTTTTCGTCGTGTTTGGCCAGCACCTGCTCGGCCCGAAAGACGCCATCGGCGTCCAGCCTTCCCTGAGCCACAACGCCCTTGCCCTCTTTGAAAAGATCTGGCAGCAGTCCGGTGTAGGTGACCGGCACGGTCTTGGCCAGGTCGGTGACGACAAAGCGGATCGTCAGGCCCTGCGCCTCGCGTTGCAGGCTACCTTCCTGGACCAAGCCACCAATGCGAAAACTACGCTCGCGCGGCGCCTCGTTGGCCAGAACCTGGGTCGGACTGAAAAAGAAAACCAGGTTGCTGTTGAAGGCATTGAGCACCAGCATGGTCGCACCGCCCAAGGCTGCCACCGCCGCAACAATGGCCAGGGCGCGCTTGTTTCTAGGTTTCATGTGCTGGATTCTCCCGCATCAGAATCGGGTCCAGCAGAAATCAGCTCAATCAGCTTACGCTGCCTGTGGGCAAGCCACAGCACTTCAATCAGCAGGGTTGCAGCACACATGCCCAGGGAGCCCCACACATACAGGGCATAGCCGCCCATGTGCCAAAAATCAGACCAGCCGGCACTGCTCATGCAGACCTCGCCAGATCTTGCACCCAGGCCGTGTGGGCCTCACGCTCCAAAATGATGCTTCGCACCCGCAGCAGGGCCGCTGCAATGCAGTAGGCCCAGCAGGCCAGCGCCATCACCAGCATGCCCAGCAGCATGGTGCTGGCCATGCTGGGCGACTTGGTCAAGCTGACCGAGGCTCCTTGGTGCAGGGTGTTCCACCATTTCACTGAAAAATAGATGATTGGCACATTGACTACGCCCACCAGAGCCAGCAGGCCGGCGGCACGGTCGGCGCGGCGCGGATCGTCAATGGCGGCATGCAGCGACATAAAGCCGATATAGAGAAACAGCAGCACCAACTCCGAGGTCAGGCGGGCATCCCACACCCACCAGGCGCCCCAAGTGGGCTTGCCCCAAAGTGCGCCGGTCCAAAGGGCAAGAAAGGTCATCAGGGCTCCGGTTGGCGCGAGTGCGCAGGCCATCATTGAAGCCAGGCGCGAGTTAAACACCAGACCCACGCCGGCCCAGCCTGCCATGGCCAAATAAACCACCATCGACATCCAGGCGGTTGGCACATGCACAAAAATGATTCGGTAAGCCTCCCCCTGTTGCGCATCGGTGGGCGCCAGCCACAAGCCGATATACAAGCCCCAGACCGCAAGCAGGCTTGCCAGCACGAAGCACCAGGGCAACAACTGCCCTGACAACCGATAAAAGCGCTGTGGGGCAGCAAAATAAAACCAGTTCACCGCACCGAGTTGCATACCGGGTGCCTCCTGACAAATTTCCTATCAAAGTCGGCCATCTGGGGGTACCTACTCCAAAGCAATCCTGAGCCCGGCCGCAACCACCCAAGGCGCGGCCACCAGACTCACCAACAAACCAGCACCAAGCAGCGAAAAATGGGCGGAAAACCCGAGCCCGGCCTGATACGCCTGTACTGCGCCGGCACCGAACACCAACACCGGGACCGCCAGCGGCAGCACCAACAAAGACAACAAAACACTCCCACCCCTGAGCCCCACAGTCAAGGCCGCACCAATGGCGCCAATCAGGCTCAGCACCGGGGTGCCGAGCAGCAAAGACAAAACCAAAACCCCGCAGGCATCGGCAGCCAAATCAAACTGCAGTGCCAGCAGCGGGGCGATGAGGGTCAGCATCAATCCTGAGCCAATCCAGTGGGCGGCGATTTTACCCAGCACCAAAAAAGCCAGCGGATGGGCGCCCAAAAGCAATTGCTCCAGGGTCCCGTCTTGGTGGTCGTCAGCAAAAAGCCGGCTCAGCGAGAGCATTGACGACAGCAGCGCGGCAACCCAGACCACGCCCGGCGCCATGCTGCGCAACAGACCAGGCTCTGGCCCCACACCCAGCGGAAACAAACTCACAACCATGACGAAAAACAACATCGCCGACAGGCTATCGGCGCGCCGGCGCAGGGCCAGGCGCAGGTCGCGGACAAAAATGCACTGCACTGCCGCCAGCAAACCCACCGGCAGCGCCGCCGGCTGCTTGGGGTGAGTCATAGCGCTCACAGCGCTAGCACCTGCTGCTGCGCGACATCGACGGCAACGTCCTGGTGGCTGGTCAAGACCACCACGCCACCGCCATGAACGCGGGCCTTGACCAATTCAGCCAACCAGGCGGTGGCCCCGGTGTCAAGGGCATTGAAAGGCTCATCGAGCACCCACAGCGCCGCATAGTGGCCGTGCACCAGTCGTGCCAGCGCGCTGCGGCGGCGCTGCCCCTGCGACAAGCGGCGCACCGGTGTGCTGTCAAAACCACGCAAACCAGCCGCTGCCAGCGCCGCGCGCGCCTGAACAGCGCTCAGCGCCTGCCCGCCCAAGGCACTGGCAGCCTGCAGATTTTCCAGGGGGGAGAGGTCGTCCTTCAGGGCCGCCGCGTGTCCCAGATAGATCATCTGGCGGCCAAGGTCCTCCTGCAATGTCGAAATACTTTGCCCACACCAGCTCGCCTGGCCCTCGCTGGGCTCGAGCAAACCACAAATAATCCGCAGCAGGCTGGTCTTGCCAGCGCCATTGGCGCCCTGCACCCGCAGCAATTGCCCAGCCGGCACCTCGCAGCTCAGCCCCTGAAACAGGCGCCGCCCGCTGCGCATGCAAGCCAGATTTTTCAGCAGCAGCATGCCAGCATGTCTCCTGAGCTGCCTGAGGGCTGGCTGCGGCGCCACGGTTGCGCCACGGTTTGCTGGTTTGGTGTCGTCATTGCTTTTCTTATATCACGCCATCGCAGCAGCTCTGCGCCTGCAGGAATGCGAGCTTTACAAACAAATTTCAAAAAAATCAAAAACTCGCTTGACTTGACTGACGATGTGTCTATATTATCTGACACATGACACTGACAATCAGAATTTACACCGGCACAGGCCGCCCTTTTGATGGAGACCGCCCATGAACATCATTGCCCACATCGAGGCATCCCTTCACAGCGCAGTAGCAGCCGGCGAGATTCGGGGCTGCCCGCCGAAATTGGCTGGCGCAATTCGGCATGCAGTGTTCCCCGCTGGCGCCCGTATCCGGCCGCAGCTGTGCCTGGCGGTAGCCAAGGCCTGTGGCCTTGATGATCCCGGCCTGGCCACCGCGGCAGCCATCTCCATCGAGTTTCTGCATTGCGCCTCGCTGGTCCACGATGACCTGCCCTGCTTCGACGATGCCCCAACCCGGCGCGGCCAGCCCTCTGTGCACAGCGCTTACGGCCAGAGCCTGGCCGTGCTCGCCGGTGACGCCCTGATCGTGCTGGCCTTCCAAAGCCTGGCCCGGGCGGCCCATACTTCACCGGCGCGCTTGCCCGGACTCCTTGACACCATCGCCAGCGGCGTGGGCATGCCTTTTGGCATTGTTGCCGGCCAGGCTTGGGAGTCCGAGCCAAAAGTCTCACTGACAGATTACCAGCGGGCCAAGACTGGGGCCCTGTTTGTGGCCGCCACGGCTGCCGGCGCGCAGGCCGCTGGTGCTGACCCGCTGCCCTGGCGCGCCCTCGGAGACTGGCTGGGCGAAGCCTATCAGGTGGCCGACGACATTCGCGATGTCATGGCCGACCCGCAGCTGCTGGGTAAGCCGACCGGCCAGGACATCAGCCTGGGGCGGCCGAGCTCGGCGATTGACCTAGGCCTGGCAGGGGCCATCGAACACTTTGAGTCTCTGGTGGACGCCGCCAGCAAATCCGTGCCGGACGGGCCAAGCGCCCAGGCCCTGCGCAAGTTGGTCCGCCTGGAGTCCGAGCGACTCGTCCCGCGCGCCGCTTGTGAGCAATTTAGAAAAGCCCAGACCCGCACACCGGCTACCCCCTCCAAATCGGTGACGGCCTGACGCCTCCTTGCATCCACTGACCAGTCTGCAGGGCACACGCGGCGCATGAAAACACTCGATCTGGCCAAACCGGCGGCGCTGCATGAGCGGCCGCGGCCTTGGCGCGACAACCTGGACGCCTGGTTTGACCGCCTGCTGACCAGCCCCGCGGTGTACCGCTGGACGGTATCCAACCCCCTAACCCGCTGGATCACCAGGCGACGCGCCCAGCAGGTGTTTGACCTGATGGCCGGCTTTGTCCACACCCAGGTTCTGCTGGCCTGTGTGCGCCTGCGCATCCTTGAGCTGGTGTGTGAATCACCCCGTACGCTCGGGGAACTGGCTGCCAAGTGCCAGGTGCCAGCCTCGGCCCTGCAGCGCCTGCTGGAGTCGGCCCGGGCGCTGCGGCTGCTTGAATTGCGTGGGCAGGGCCGCTACGGCTTGGGCCCCTTGGGCGCCCCAGTGGCTGGCCACCCCGGCCTGCGGGCCATGATCGAACACCACGCTGTTCTCTACCAAGACCTGCAAGACCCGGTGGCCCTGCTGTTAGACCAATTGCCCCAGGGCCAGATGGCCAAATACTGGCCCTATGCCGAGGCCGAGTCAGGCACAACCGGGGAGCGCCGCTGGCAGCCCGACCAAGTGAGCCGCTATTCCAACCTGATGTCCGCCTCGCAGCCCTTCGTGGTTGACGAAGTGATCGCCACCTACGCTTTCACCGACCACCGGTGCGTGCTCGATGTTGGTGGCGGTCAGGGAACTTTTGTCAGCAAGCTCGCGCGACACGCCCCGCACCTGCAACTCAAGCTGTTTGATTTGCCGCAGGTCGCGGCGCTGGCGCAGGCCAGCTTCGAGCAACAAGGCCTGGCCGAGCGAGCTAGTGCGGTTGGCGGCGACTTTCTGCGCGATCCCCTGCCAGTGGGCGCTGACCTGATCACCCTGGTGCGGGTGGCACACGACCACCCCGACGAGCATGTGAAGGCCATCCTCAGGGCCATACACGCCGCGCTGCCGCTGGGCGGCACCCTGCTGCTGGCAGAGCCGATGGCACAGGCAGCAGGCGAGGCACCCCTGGGTGATGCCTACTTTCATTTTTATTTGCTGGCCATGGGCTCGGGGCGCTTGCGCAGCGTCCAAGAGCTCACAGAGATGCTCTCGGAGGTCGGTTTTTCCAATGTTGAGCCGCTTCCCAACCCCATGCCCATGCAAACACGTATTTTGGTGGCTCGGAAATCTAAGTGTTTACCCTAGGAATGGCGATTATCCGTAACTTTTTATTGACAACCAAAAGTGTCAATGTAACTATACACTCATGCAAGCAATGGCTACTCTCTCAATGACCCCTCAATGGAGCAAAACCGAATGAGCACAGCCAGCATGGGCAGTACCAGCAGCCCTCTGAAATTCGTCGAACGCCTGCGCGAGGAGGCCGCCGCCCCCATCGATCAAGTCGCCACCACCACACCGACCAAAGAAACCCAAATCATTGCGATTTACGGCAAGGGCGGCATCGGGAAAAGTTTCACCCTCGCTAACCTGAGCTACATGATGGCGCAGCAGGGCAAAAAAGTACTGCTGATCGGCTGCGATCCCAAGAGCGATACCACCAGCCTGCTGTTTGGCGGGCGTGCCTGCCCGACCATCATCGAAACCTCGGCCAAGAAAAAATTGGCCGGCGAGGCGGTCCAAATTGGCGATGTCTGCTTCAAGCGTGATGGCGTCTACGCCATGGAACTCGGCGGCCCCGAAGTCGGGCGCGGCTGTGGCGGGCGCGGCATCATCCACGGCTTTGAGTTGCTGGAAAAACTGGGCTTCCACGACTGGGGCTTCGACTATGTGTTGCTCGATTTCCTGGGCGACGTGGTGTGCGGCGGTTTTGGCCTGCCAATTGCACGCGACATGTGCCAAAAAGTGATCGTGGTTGCCAGCAACGACCTGCAGTCTTTGTACGTGGCCAACAATGTCTGCTCAGCCGTTGAGTACTTTCGCAAACTAGGCGGCAACGTCGGTGTTGCCGGTATGGTCATCAACCGCGACGACGGCACTGGCGAGGCTGCAGCCTTTGCCGAGAAGGTTGGTATTCCGGTGCTCTCGACCATCCCCGCCAACGAGGACATTCGCCGCAAGAGCGCCAGCTACGAAATCATTGGCCGGCCGCAAAGCGTTTGGGGTCCGATGTTTGCCGAACTCGCCGCCAACGTCGGCACCTCGACGCCGGTGCGCCCGAAACCCATGACCCAAGATCAATTGCTGAGCCTGTTCTCGGCGGCATCGGTGGGTCGCAATGTGGTGCTCGAGCCGGCCACGCAATTCGACATGTGCGGCAAGAAAGAGATCGTCAAAGAGACCCTTGAAGTCATTTACGACGAAGTCTGAGCAGCAGGTCAACCATGATCAAAACCATTCCCATCATCGAAGCCAAAATGACGCCGGCAGGGGCTGCGCCGTCACTGGGAAGCCCCAGCATCGAGGGTGACGGCATGGGTTGCCACGCTGGCGGCGAGAAGATGCTCGCAGCCGCTAAGGCCTCGGGCAAGTCAGAGGTGTTGGCGCAGTACGCCAAAGACTACCCCCTTGACCCAGCCGCCGGACCCCATGACCAGCCGCAAAGCATGTGCCCGGCGTTTGGATCCTTGCGCGTGGGCCTGCGGATGCGCCGCACTTCCACCATTTTGTCGGGCTCGGCCTGTTGCGTCTATGGGCTGACCTTCACCTCGCATTTCTACGGTGCCAAACGCAGCGTGGGCTATGTGCCCTTCAACTCAGAGTCCCTGGTCACCGGCAAACTGTTTGAAGACATCCGTGAAGCCGTGCATCAGCAGGCCGACCCGGCCTTGTACGACGCCATCGTGATCATCAACCTGTGCGTGCCCACCGCCAGCGGTGTCCCGCTGCAGATACTGCCCAAAGAGATCAACGGCGTTCGCATCATCGGCATCGACGTGCCAGGCTTTGGCGTCCCCACCCATGCCGAGGCCAAAGATGTGCTGGCAGGCGCCATGCTGAAATACGCCCGCACCGAAGCCATGGCCGGGCCGGTGCAAGCGCCTCGGGGCGGGCGCTCTGACAAACCAACCATCACCCTGCTGGGTGAAATGTTCCCCGCCGATCCGGTCATCATTGGTCGCATGCTCGAGCCCATGGGCCTGGCAGCTGGCCCCACCGTACCCACGCGCGAGTGGCGCGAACTGTATGGCGCTCTGGATTGCGCCGTGGTGGCCGCCATTCACCCCTTTTACACCGCATCAATCCGTGAATTTGAGACCGCCGGACGGCCCATCGTCGGCTCGGCCCCGGTGGGGCACGACGGCACCGAAGCCTGGTTGCAGGCCATCGGGCAGGCTGCCCAAGTGCCGCAGGCCCGTATCGATGCCGTTAAAAATGCCATGCTGCCAGCCATTCGGGCGGCTTTGTCCAAGTCCCCGATCAAGGGCCGAATCACCCTCAGTGGCTACGAGGGCTCTGAGTTGTTGGTCGGGCGCTTGCTGGTTGAAAGCGGGGCCGATCTGCGCTATGTCGGCAGCGCCTGCGCCCGCTCTGCCTGGAGCGAGGCCGATTGCCAATGGCTGCAAGCCCATGGTGTGCGGGTGCAATACCGGGCCTCCCTGGAGCAGGATCTTGCGGCCATGCATGAGTTCGAGCCCGACCTGGCGATTGGCACCACGCCTGTTGTTCAAGCGGCCAAAGAGCTGAGCATCCCGGGGCTGTATTTCACGAACCTGATTTCGGCGCGGCCACTCATGGGCCCGGCCGGCGCCGGTTCGCTCGCCACCGTGATCAACGCAGCCATGGGCAACAAGGCCCGCTTTGACACCATGAAAGCCTTCTTTGGCCAAACCGGGGTTGGCCACGCCGCTGGCGTTTGGGAGAGCAGCAGCGGTTTGCCGGCTGACCGGCCCGACTTCAAAGCCGAGACCCGCCGTCTGCTCGCCAAGACCCTGAAAAAGCGCAAAGCCGAGGAAATGATCTGATGCTGGTTCTTGACCATGATCGCGCGGGAGGCTACTGGGGAGCGGTGTACGTGTTCACCGCCATCAAGGGCCTGCAGGTGGTGATTGACGGCCCGGTGGGTTGCGAGAACCTGCCCGTGACCTCGGTGCTGCACTACACCGATGCCCTGCCGCCGCACGAACTGCCGATTGTGGTCACCGGTCTGGCCGAGGAGCAGCTCGGCCGCGAGGGCACCGAAGGCGCCATGCGCCGGGCCCATGCCACGCTCGACCCCGATTTGCCAGCCGTGGTGGTGACCGGCTCGATCGCCGAGATGATTGGCGGTGGCGTGACCCCCGAGGGTACCAACCTGATGCGCTTTTTGCCCCGAACCATCGACGAGGACCAGTGGCAATGCGCCAACCGCGCGATGTACTGGCTGTGGCAACAGTACGGCATCAAGCAGGTGCCAAAGCGCGAGCGCAAGCCCGAAGAAAAACCCCGCGTCAACATCATTGGCCCGAGCTACGGCACCTTCAATTCGCCCAGCGACCTGGCCGAAATCCGCCGCTTGGTGCAGGGCATTGGCGCCGAAGTCAATATGGTGTTCCCGCTGGGCAGCCACCTTGCCGACGTGTCGCGGCTGGTCGAGGCCGATGTGAATATCTGCATGTACCGCGAATTCGGTCGCATGCTGTGCGAGGTGCTTGAGCGTCCCTACCTGCAAGCGCCCATCGGACTGCACAGCACCACGAGCTTTCTGCGCAGCCTGGGCGAGTTGCTCAATCTCGACCCCGAACCTTTTATCGAGCGTGAGAAACACAGCACGATCAAACCGATCTGGGATTTATGGCGCTCGGTCACCCAAGACTTTTTTGCCACTGCCAGCTTTGCAGTGGTGGCCAATGAGACCTACACCCGGGGCATTCGGCATTTTCTTGAAGACGAAATGGGCATGCCCTGCAATTTCGCAGTCGCCCGGCGGGCCGGTGCCAAAACCGACAACGCCGAAGTACGCCGTCTGGTCAGCGAAAAAACACCGTTGGTGATGTACGGCAGCTACAACGAACGCATGTATCTGGCCGAGTGCGGCGGTGGCGGCATGATGAAGACCAGCTTTATTCCGGCATCCTTCCCCCTGCCCATCATCCGCCGGCACACCGGCACACCGTTCATGGGCTATGCCGGCGCAACCTACATCATCCAAGAATTTTGCAACGCACTGTTCGATGCCTTGTTTCATATTTTGCCGCTGGGCACCGAGCTCGACCGCATCGACGCCACGCTGAGCCGTGCCGCCTCTGACAAGCCCATGCCCTGGGGCCAGGAGGCACAGGACCTGCTGGAGCGTTTGATCGAGGCCGAGCCGGTGCTGGTGCGTATTTCGGCAGCAAAAAAATTGCGTGATCGTGCCGAGCGCGATGCACGTGAAGCCGGTCGCTCCAGTGTTGAAGTGGATCGGCTTTTTGAGTTGTTTGGGCAATCGAGAGCGGGAGTCGCTGCGTGAGCAGTCGTCAAACGATGTCGATTTACCGAGCATGCACCCGTGAGTTTGGGGTGCTCCGTCACAGTCATGCTTGCATGACTGTGGTCCGTACCAGGCCCTTATCAGGCCTGGTGGTCGCCGCAAGGCATTAGAAGTGAGGTGTTAAAAATGGCTGAAAGTATGAACCCGTCGGGGCTAACCGACGCGGAATGCCAGGAATTTCACACGTACTACGTGCAGGGTTACCTGCTGTGGGGTGTGGGTGCGTTTGTTGCGCATAGTCTGGTGTGGATCTGGCGTCCCTGGTTTTAGCAACCCATTCACGGAGATAGTTTCATGGCTTATTCGCACGCTCAATCGGACACGTCAATCCCCCAAAGCCATCTCGATGGGTTTGGCACGATTTTCGTCGTGATTTTTTGTGTCTTCATGTTGTTGGCGGTCATCGGGCAACTGTTCTATATGAACTGGCGCACCTGGCTACCAGGGGCAGAGGGTACGGGATCCATGCTCGACAGCGTCAAGTCTGCCGTCTACACCGTGATATCTCAACTGAGTTAACTTAAGGAAAAACTATGTGGCGTTATTGGCGAATTGTTGATCCCCGCAAGGCGATCATTCTGACCGGACTGCTGATTGCATTTGTGTCGACGAGCATCCACCTGATTCACATCAGTGGCGATCGTTACAACATCAATACTTGGCACCCGGACACGGTTAAGGCTGCAAAAGCTGCACAGAATGCAGCTCTTCCGCCTGCAAAGTAACGGCTTCTTTTGAAGCCGCAGTGGTGCGCGAAGCCGGGTCAATCCGGCCCGCTTCGCTCACCTGTTTGAACAAAAATCTAGTGTCTGACCCGCGCTGGGACGGTGCGTTGGTCTGAGGAGCCACTATGGCGATGTTAAGTTTCGAAAGAAAATACCGCGTTCGCGGCGGCACCCTGATCGGGGGAGATCTGTTCGACTTTTGGGCTGGGCCCTTTTATGTCGGTTTTTTTGGCGTCACAACCGCCTTCTTCACCCTGGTCGGAACAGCCATGATTTTGTGGGGGGCTGCATCCGGCCCCACCTGGAACCTCTGGCAAATCAGCATAGCGCCGCCAGACCTGTCTTACGGGCTGCGTTTTGCACCCATGATGCAGGGCGGCCTGTGGCAAATCATCACGGTTTGCGCGCTAGGCGCCTTTGTCTCCTGGGCGTTGCGCGAGGTCGAAATCGCTCGCAAACTGGGCATGGGCTTGCATGTGCCAGTCGCGTTTGGCTTTGCCATCTTTGCCTATTTCACGCTGCAGGTCATTCGCCCGGTCTTGATGGGCGCCTGGGGTCACGCCTTTCCCTATGGCATTTACAGCCACCTGGACTGGGTCAGCAATGTCGCTTACCAGTACCTTCACTTTCACTACAACCCGGCGCACATGATCGCGGCAAGCCTGTTCTTTGCCACCGTGCTGGCGCTGTCCATGCACGGCGGTCTGGTGCTCTCGGCGACCAATCCCAAAAAGGGTGAGGTGGTCAAAACGCCCGAGCACGAAGACACTTTTTTCCGTGATGTCATCGGCTATTCCGTCGGCACACTGGGTATCCACCGCCTGGGCCTGTTCCTGGCGCTTGCAGCAGTGTGGTTCGCCGCGCTATGCATCGTGATCAGTGGTCCGTTCTGGACCCGTGGTTGGCCCGAATGGTGGGGCTGGTGGCTGAACATGCCCATCTGGGGCCATTGAGGCGACAAGGAGCACATGATGACTGAATATCAAAATCTCTTTACAACGGTACAGCCCACCGGGCCGGCCTCGGCTGGCATTGCGCTGCCCAAAGGTGACAGCGAACGCATCGGCACACCCTGGTTCTGGCACCTGGCCGGCCGGCTGGGCAATGCACAAATCGGACCGATTTACCTGGGCGGCCTGGGGGTGGCCTCGCTGGTGTTTGGCACCCTGGCCTTCAACATCATCGGCTTCAATATGCTGGCCATGGTGGACTGGAATCCGCTGCAATTGGTTCGTCAATTGTTCTGGCTGGCCCTTGAGCCACCGCCACCTAGCTTTGGCCTGTCCATTCCGCCGCTCAACCAGGGTGGCTGGTGGCTGATTACCGGCTTTTTGCTGACCATATCCATACTTTTGTGGTGGACCCGCATCTACCGGCGTGCCAGACAACTTGGCCTGGGTACCCATGTGGCCTGGGCCTTTGCTGCTGCCATCTGGCTGTACCTGGTGTGCGGTTTTTTCCGGCCGGTCCTGATGGGCAGCTGGTCAGAGGCAGTGCCCTTTGGCATCTTCCCCCACCTCGATTGGGTATCGGCGCTCTCGCTGCGCTACGGCAACCTGTTCTACAACCCCTTCCACGCCCTGTCCATCGTGTTCTTGTACGGCTCAGTGCTGCTGTTTGCCATGCATGGCGCAACCATTTTGGCGGTCAGCCGCTACGGCGGGGAGCGCGAGATTGAGCAAATCGTCGACCGCGGCACGGCCTCTGAGCGCGCTGCACTCTTCTGGCGCTGGACCATGGGTTTCAATGCCACGATGGAGTCAGTCCACCGCTGGGCCTGGTGGTTCGCGGTGTTGTGTCCCCTGGTGGGCGGCATTGGCATCCTGCTGACCGGCACGGTGGTCGACAACTGGTATTTGTGGTCTGTCAAGCACCACGTTGTGCCGTCCTATCCGGCGGTTTTCCCGGTGGTCGTGGACCCCGCTCTTCTGGGAGTCAAGCCATGAACGCATGGGCTCGTACCTCACGCCTCCTGCTACTAGCGCTATCTGCCGCCGTCTTGTACGGCTGCGGCGAGCGTCCGCCGATTGTCTCTGTGCAACACGGCTACCGTGGCACCGGCATGGAGCAAAACTACAACCCCCGGATATTGGCCAGCCAGGCCGCGCTGCACCGGGCACCGGCTGCAGCAGAGCCGGCCTCAGCCGATGGGCCGCGCGCCAAAGAGGTGTACCAAAACGTCAAAGTGCTGGGCGACCTCAGCGTGGGCGAATTCACCCGGCACATGGTGTCCATCACCCAGTGGGTTTCGCCCAAAGAAGGTTGCGCCTATTGCCATAACGTCGCTAATTTTGCCGACGACTCGCTGTACACCAAGGTCGTCGCCCGGCGCATGATCCAAATGACACAGCATGTCAATGCGGATTGGAAACCCCATGTCGGCGAAACTGGCGTGACCTGCTACACCTGCCACCGGGGTAACCCGGTGCCCAAAGAAATCTGGGTCGCGCCCACTGCGAGCCGCCACAGCGGCGGCTCACTGGGCGATGATGCCGGGCAAAACCGGGCATCCAATTCGGTCGGCTACAGCTCGCTGCCCTACGACCCCTTCACGCCTTACCTCAAACAGGACAAGCCAATCCGGGTGAACGGCAATGATGCCTTGGTCAAAACCGGCGCTGCGGCAAACCGGCAATCCACCAAGCAGGCCGAGTTCACATACGGTTTGATGGTGCATATGTCAGAGTCGCTGGGCGTGAACTGCACCTATTGCCACAACACCCGGGCCTTCCAGTCTTGGGATCAGGCACCACCCCAGCGCGTCACCGCCTACCATGGCATCAGGCTGGCCCGTGACTTGAACAACGCCTACATGGAGCCGCTCACGTCCACCTTCCCGCCCAACCGGCTGGGCAAGACTGGCGATGTGGCCAAGGTGAATTGCGCCACTTGCCACCAAGGTGCCAACAAGCCCCTGTACGGCGCCAAGATGGCCAAAGACTACCCGGAGCTCACCAAAGTGTCGGTGGTCAGCACATCGCCTTAAAAGGCTGCAAGCGGCCAGACCCTGGGCTTGGCGGCTGTTGCCAAGCCCAGGGTAGTCTTGGCCGGTGTTGCGTGCCCGCGGTCTTCCTAGCTTCAAGCCAGAGCTGAGTACGACCCCATGACCGCCGAGGCGCCGCCCCCTGCCAAAACTGAGCAGCCAGCTGATCTAAAGCCAAGCGCAGGCAAGCTCAGCGGCAGGGTTGCTGTGGTGCTGCTGTTCGAGGTATTGCCGCGCCACCGCCTCTGGGGCTACAGTTGTTTTGTGCGTGGCCCCAAAGCCCTTGCGAATCCGCCCGGCATGGTGTTCGCCAAGGTCTTGGGCAGCGGCCACCAGGGGGGCTTTGGCTTACAACCCAGCGGCTCACGGCAGGCGCGGTTTTGTCTGTTCGACCAAGAGCACGAGGCCGATAACTTTTTGGCTTCGCCCCTGGTCCAGGGCTATGCCCGGCGCAGCGGCGAATTCTTCAGCGCCAAATTGCGCGCTTACAGCTGCCGGGGTAGTTGGTCGGGTGCCAACATCGAGGTGACTGCAGAGGCACCGAGCGCAGGCCCCATCATGTCGCTGACCCGCGCCTCGATCCGGCCCAGCCGAGCCAGGCAGTTCTGGCGCATGCAACCAGCCAGCGAGCTCGCCTTGGCCCAGTCTCAGGGTTGCCTGATGGCCACCGGCGTCGGTGAGGCGCCTTTTTTACGCCAAGCTACGCTCACCGTCTGGTCAGACGTGACGGCCATGGACAACTACGCACGCTCAGGCGCACATCTGGCAGCCATTCAGGCAGCATACGGTGGCGGGTTTTTTTCTGAATCCATGTTCGCCCGATTCTCGCCACTGGCCCTGCGGGGTGTTTGGCGTGGCCGCACCTTTGGTTCATAGCCCATGCCTGAGACCACAGCACTGAGCGCGCCCCGGGTGGTGGTGGTGGGCGCGGGCATCGGCGGCTTGGTCAGCGCCTTGCTGCTGTCACACCAGGGTTTTGCGGTCACGCTGGTGGACGGCGCTGCGGCACCTGGCGGCAAAGTGCGGCAAATCATGGTGGGCGGCGTGGCGGTGGACTCGGGGCCAACAGTTTTCACCATGCGCTGGGTGTTTGATCAAATTTTTGAGCAGGTGGGCTGCTGCCTGGATGATCTGCTTGCGCTGCAACCTCTGAACATACTGGCCCGGCACGCCTGGCGGGATGATGACAGCCGGCTCGACCTGTATGCCGATGTAGCGCAGTCCGCAGATGCGATTGCCCAGTTCAGCTCGAGCGCCCAGGCCCGGGCTTTTTTGGAGTTTTGTGCCAAGGCACGCGAGATCTATCAGCACCTGGAGCCGTCCTACATCCGGGCAGCAAAGCCCAGCCTGATGGGAATGGCGGGCGATTTGAAACTTGCCGGCCTGGCAGCCTTGACCAGCATCGGCCCCCTCAGCAGCTTTTGGCAGCTGCTGGGGCGTTATTTTCAGGATCCTCGCCTGCGTCAGCTGTTTGGCCGCTATGCCACCTATTGCGGTGCCTCGCCCTGGTCAGCGCCGGCCACCCTGATGCTGATTGCGCATGTTGAACAGGCTGGCGTATGGTCTGTTGGCGGGGGCATGCATGCCCTAGCCAAGGTTCTGGCCGAGCAGGCAGAGGCCCAGGGTGCCAGCATTCGCTATGGCACACATTGCAGCCGAATTGTGGTGCGCGACGGACGGGCGTGCGGCGTGCTGCTTGACAGCGGCGAGTCGCTGGAGGCACAGGCGGTGGTCTTCAATGGCGATTGCGAGGCCCTGGCCCAGGGCCTGCTCGGCGCCGAGGCGCGGGCTGCCGTGCCGGCCATTGCACAGGCGCAGCGCTCCTTGTCGGCGCTCACCTGGTCGATCCGGGCACGAACCGAGGGCTTTGCACTGGCCAGACACAATGTATTCTTTGATTCTGACTATGCGCGTGAATTCGATGACATCTTCAAGCGTCGACAACTCCCCGCGCGCGGCACGGTGTATGTCTGCGCTCAGGACAGAAGCGACGACAGCGACAACCCCGGCTGCGCCGAGCGCCTGCTGTGCCTGGTCAATGCCCCCCCTGATGGCGACATCAGACGTTTCACACCAACGGAGATCGATGCATGCGAGGCCCAAGCCCTGACACTGATGAAAAACTGCGGCCTGAATTTGCAGCTGGAGAGCGCAAGCCTGGTGCGCACCACCCCCAACGACTTCAACCGCCTGTTCCCGGGGACTGGCGGGGCCCTGTACGGTCGGGCCAGTCACGGCTGGATGACACCATTTCAGCGGCCGTCCTCGAGCAGCGCCCTGCCGGGCCTGTATTTGGCGGGGGGCAGCGTACACCCGGGTCCGGGGGTGCCGATGGCCGCCTTGTCGGGCCGACTGGCGGCCGCGACAGTGACGGCACACCTCGCTTCAACCAGCAGGTCAAGCCGGGTGGCTACCTTTGGTGGTACCTAGACGCCATCAGTGATGACGGCCAACAGGCCCTGAGCATCATCGCTTTTGTCGGCAGCGTTTTTTCACCCTACTATGCCTGGGCTTTTGCACGCCAAGGCGCAGCAGTCGACCCAGACAACCACTGCGCACTGAATGTCGCGCTGTATGGCAAGGGCGGCAAACGCTGGGCCATGACAGAGCGCCGCCGCGCCAGTGTGGAGCGGGAGCCACAGCACTTTGCCATCGGCCCGAGCAGCCTGTGCTGGCAGGGCGACCACCTGCAGATTGAACTCAATGAGTTGTGCGCACCCCTGCCCTACCCGGTGCGTGGCAGTGTGCGCCTATACCCCTCGGCCTTGTCTACCTTCATGACGCCGCTGGATACGGCAGGACGCCACCGCTGGGGACCAATCGCCGCCTGCGCCCGCATTGAGGTCGATTTGCAAAACCCGCGCATTTCATGGAAGGGGGAAGCCTACTTCGATAGCAATGAGGGCGATGAGCCCGTAGACCAGCAATTCGAGGCCTGGGACTGGTCGCGCGCGCGCCTCAAAGACGGCAGCACAGCAGTGCTCTACGACATTCGGCAAGCCGACGGTGTGCAGCGTGTGATTGCCCAGCGTTTTAGCCCAGATGGCCGGGCCCAGGCATTTGCGCCTCCGTCCGTGACCGTAGCCCTGCCGCGCAGCCTCTGGCAAATACAGCGCTCGGTTCGGGCTGACGACAGCGCCACAACCCGACTGCTGCAAACCCTGGAGGACGCGCCGTTTTACAACCGCAGCCTGCTGCAAACCAGCCTGCTTGGTGAGGCGGTGACCGCGGTACATGAAACCCTGCAAGCGCAACGCCTGAGCAGCCTGCCAGTGCGGCTGATGCTGCCCTGGCGTATGCCGCGCTGGAACTAAAGGAGCAAGCGCTATGGTCGTCAATGACACGGTAAAAATCGTCCATGTGCTCTCGGCCTGCCTGTTTCTGGGCAATGTCGTGGTCAGCGGCACCTGGGCTGCTTTGGCAGAACGTACCCGCAACTATGAGGTGATCGTGTTCAGCAACCGCCTGGTGCTCATTACTGACCTGCTGTTCACCCTGAGCGGCGCAATTCTGCTGGTGGCAACCGGCTCGACGATGGCGCAGAACTACGGCGGCGCCTCGGCCCAGAGCTGGATCGCCTGGTCCTACGGTCTGTTCGCCCTCTCGGGGCTGATCTGGTTGCTGGTGCTGGTGCCCATCCAATTGCGCCAGCGCATGCTGCTCAAGCGCGACTTGGCCGTCACCGCCGAATATTTGCGGCTCTCGCGCATCTGGCAAATTGCCGGGGCTATCGCCACCGTGGTGCCGCTGCCCATCATCTACCTGATGATCAACAAGGCCAACTGAATGCAACGCGACACCGCACTGCCGGCGCTGCGCGGGCAGGTGATTTTGATCACTGGCGCGGGCTCGGGCATCGGGGCGTCCACCGCGGCTGAGTTACAGCGACGCGGAGCGATCCCGGTGTTGGTCGACTGCGACCCGCAGGCCTTGTCGGCCACCGCAGCAGCACTCGGCGGCAAGCTGCTCACGGTGCTTGCGGATGTCAGCCTGCCAGCCGATTGCGAGGCCATGGTGGCGCGCACCCTGCTGCGGCACGGCCGCATTGATGTGGTGTGGGCCAACGCCGGTATTGCCTCTTTCGGACCGCTCGCATGGACACACCCCCTGGCATGGCAGCGCTGCATCGAGGTGAATGTGTTTGGGGTCTTCAACACGGTTCACGCCGCGCTGCCCGAGATCATGCGTAGCCGCGGTTATATCGCCATCAGTGCCTCGGTGTCCTCCTTTGCGCATCCGCCAGGCGTGTCGGCCTATGCGGCCTCAAAGGCCGCGGTAGAGGCCATGGGCAATGCCTGGCGCATCGAACTGGCCGGCCATGGCGTGCGGCTCGGGCTGATTCATGCCACCTGGGTGAAGACGCCCCTGGTGACCGAGGGCAATATGCACCCTGGTTTTGTACGCTTGCGCGCCACCATGCCAGGCATCCTGAACCGCGACGTCGAGCCTACCGCCGCAGCACGCATGATTGCTGATGGCATCGAGCGCCGACTGCGGCGTATTTGGGTGCCCGGCTGGGTGCGGGTTTTGCACTGGCTGCGCGTGCTGCTGCACACCCCCTTGGGCGAGTGGCAACTGCGCCGCGCTGCGCCTGAAATCGAGGCCCTGTTCGTGGCCGGCCTGGCACAGCACGGTGTCGAAGCTTCGTCCTACCCACCGCGAGAACTGAGCCGCTCGGTGGCCAAACAGGATGCTGGCAGCTGAGTTTGCAGGCCCTTTTGTTGGCCTGCCTGCGCGCCTTGGCCTGAACTGCGAACCGATCAAACCAAGCCGGGCACTACCCATACACGCACCCACGCACACCCACACCACTACGCACCCAAAGGGGCCGGCGTTTTAATCTGGCGCTTTTTCTGCTGCTTTGGCCAGGGCTTTGGCAACCGACTGCCGGCGTGCCTTGGCCACATCGCGCAACTGCCACCACACAAACAGCCCGCCGGCCGCCAGCAGGCCGATCACCTTGACGGCAATCAAGACATTGAATTCGCTCATTGCCCCAGAGGCAGGTGACGACGCACTTGGGCAAAAGCCCGCTGCTGGTCGCGCACGGACAGGCGCTCGAACAATTCTGCTGACCATTGGGCACGCTGAGCCAGGGTCCGGCGGGGCGCGCAGCGGCCTTGAGCACCCTGTGGCTCCACGGCTGCGCGCACCAGAAAACGGTTTGCTTCGAGCGGCGGGAGTTGCGTCTGGCTGGCTGCGCTGGAGGACCACACCGCGCTGCCGGCGCGCAACACCAGCCACAATTTTCGCGAACCCGCCACCACGGCGCGGCGGTTCACAGAATCAAGCCCGGCACGCTCGAGTTCACGGCCGATTTCGGCGTACACCAAACCGGCGGCGCGGATAGCGGGCCGGCAATCTCGGGGCAGCGCGGCGATGCCGAGTTCGGCCCGCTCATAGAGTTGGTCGGCCGCTGCCAGCAGGCGCCGCACCACCTGGGCCAGGCGCTCATCAAACACCGGTTGCTGCAGCCAGCTCTGCGGCTCAAGCCCAGCCTCCCGCATCCACTGCATGGGCAGGTAGAGGCGGCCAAACCGGGCGTCTTCGCCGACATCGCGCGCAATGTTGGTGAGTTGCATGGCCACGCCAAGATCACAGGCCCGCGCCAACGCTGCCTCGCTGCGGGTGCGCATGATGACGGCCATCATGGCGCCAACACTGCCCGCCACCCGCGCCCCGTAGGCCTGCAGGTCTTCTATGGTTTCGTAGCGGCGACCTTCGGCGTCCCATTGAAAACCCTCCAGCAGGGCGGTCAAAAGCGGCAAGGGTAGAGAAAATTTGCGGACCACTGCCGCCAGTGCACGGTCGCTCTCATAGGCCTGAGGCCGGCCGGCATAAATGCATTTCAGGCGGTCATGCAAGCCCGCCAGGGCGGCGTTGCGGTCTTCGCTGAGGTCAATGGCATCGTCTGCGACCCGGCAAAAGGCATACAGGGCAATCGCGGGCCCGCGCACCCGCTGCGGCAGCAGTCTGGAGGCGGCAAAAAAGGTTTTGGAGCCGCCACGCATCAAGGCCTGGCAGGCCTGGTGGTCGGTGCTGGCATTCGACTCAAACATGTTTGCTCCCATGGAGTTGTGGCACCACGGTTTGCAGTGCCTTGGCCGACATCAGTACGCCGGGCACGCCCGCGCCCGGGTGGGTGCTGGCACCCACCATAAAAAGGTTTTCCACATCCTCGCTGCGGTTGTGCGGCCTGAACCAGGCACTTTGCAAGAGCAAAGGCTCCAGCCCAAAGGCCGCCCCCTTGAAAGACAGCAAATCGTCCTGGAAGTTTTGCGGCGTCATGACATGCGAGCTGATCACATGCTGGCTCAAACCAGGCAGCAGGGTTTCCTCCAGGCGCCGACAAACCGCCTGGCGGTAGGGCTCGGCCTGCTGCGCCCAATCGGTCCCACTTTGCAGATGGGGCACCGGGGAGAGCACATAAAAAGTGTCACAGCCACTTGGTGCCACCGAGGGGTCGGTGGCGCTCGGGCGATGCAGGTAGAGGCTGAAATCGTCGGCCAGGCGGTGGTGCCGAAAAATATCGGTGAGCAAGCCTTCGTAGCGCGGGCCCAGCACCATGGTGTGGTGGGGAACATCGGTGTACTGCCGGTCGGTACCAAAGTACCAAACGAACAAACTCATGGAGTAGCGGCCACGCTCTATGCGCTGGTCGGTCCAGTGCCGCCGGTGCTCAGGGGCCACCAGGTTGCGGTAAGTCCATGCGGTGTCGCTGTTGCAGACCACGATGTCGGCGCTCAATTGCTCGCCAGTGGCGAGTTGCACACCGGTGGCTCGACCGTCTTCAACCATGATGCGCTTGACCTCGGCATTGCAGCGCAGGGGCACGCCGCGTGCTTGCAACAAATTGACCATGCCTTGCACGATGGCTCCGGTGCCGCCCATGGCCGAGTAAACCCCGTAGCGCCGCTCCAGGGCGTTGATCAGGCTGTAAACGCCCGTCACCGAGAACGGATTGCCGCCAATCAGCAGGGTTTGCAGGCTCATGGCCATGCGCAATTTGGGATGCTTGAAGTAGCTCGCCACCAAGCCGTGCATGGTGCGCCAAGCCCGCATACGAGCCATGGAGGGCAGGGCTGCAAGCAAATCAAAAATACTGTCAAACGCCTTGCAGCCCAGGGCCTCGAAACCGAGTTGGTAGCAAAGATCAGCCTCAGCCACGAATTTATCAAAGCCCGCCACATCGTCCGGGCTGACCCGGGCTACCTCGGCGCGCATGCGCTCGGGGTCACCGCTGTAATCGAAATGGGTTCCGTCATCAAACCGAACCCGGTAAAAGGGGTCCATCAGGCGCAGATCGATATCGTCCGAGAGCTTGCGCCCACACAGCCCCCAGAGCTCCTCAAACAAAAAAGGCACGGTGATGATGGTTGGCCCGCCGTCAAAGGTAAAGCCGTCCTGGCGTCTGACATAGGCCCGCCCGCCAGGGCCGTCGAGCTTTTCCAGCACCTGCACCCGGTAGCCCATGGCACTCAGGCGAATTGCCGCTGCCAGGCCGCCAAAGCCCGCACCAACCACCAAGGCCAAAGGCACATGGCTGGGCCCGGCCACGCTGCCCGAACTCGCGGGCAATAAGGCCGCGGGATCCATGCCGGTGAAAGAGGTTCGCATGGGCTTAACTGTGAGCAATCAGATTGATGGGTTGGGGCTGGCGCGCTGGCGCAGGGCCCAGCGCCACAGGGCAGTTGAGGGCATGGGCAAGACCATCAAAAAATGCTCAACAATGGCCAGAAACAGGATGCTGGCGACCAATAGCAGACCAGTCATCTGTGCACTAGGCAGTCCGGTTTGCAAGGCCTGCGCCATCAGCCAGGCCAGCAGCGCGCTGGACGCCGCCACAGAAAAAGGAAACAACGGGTTCATGTTGCGGCGGCGAAAAAAACTTTGCATGTAGGCCAGGTGGGGCGGCAGAAATTCCTCGCTCAGGTTGCGCACGCCCAGAAACAGGTTCAGCTTGGCACTGGTGCGCATCACCCACAAAACTGCAAAGGTCCAGGTGCCCACCTGGTTTGGCGCATTCCAGGTGATGGCGATGATCAGCAGGCCTGAAGCAGCAATCGCCAACTCATGCCACAGAATCGCGGCGATGGCCTGAAAAAATCGGTCGCGCCGGGAGCAGTCAGGCGCACTCGCCTGCTTGCGTGGGCCGGTCAGCCAGCCGGTGAGAAAGGTCAGTTCGTGCCAGCCCCAGACCAGCAGCGCGCAGGTAAAGCTGCAGTAGGCAGCCATGCCACTGGCTTGGTTCGCGGTATGCGCCAGCCCAAAGAATGCGCCAATGGCCAATCCGGAAGAAATCAGCACACTCCAGCGAAATGTGGTGCGCGGCAGGCCGTCCAGCAGCAGCACCAGGCCGGTGGAAAACCACCAGATGAACACTGCAAACAGCAGGGGAGCGAGCAGGTCTAACATGGCAGGGTCTCGGTGGGCTCTGGCAACTCGGCAGCAGTCAATTCACCACACCGGTGCCACGCGCACCTGCGTAGGAAGCTCGTGGCGCCTGACTGGCAGCAGGTAAAGCCGCACAAAGGTCAGCAGGCCTTGAGCGGCCAGGCCAGCCTGCTTGAGCAGCCCGACCACACCACCGCGGGCCTTGGCAGCGCTCATCGCGGTTTGTATGCAAAACAGGCGATCCAGACCAGCGCGGAAAGCGGGGTGGTCGATATCCAGAGAAATCGGGAACACCTGGCGGGTAATTTCGTTGGTGATGCGGAACACCTCGTAGTCGTAGGCGGTTGGCGCCAGCCCCATGGCCGCCTTGAGCTGTGGACGGGTGTGATCTCGGACATACATGGTGGCATACACGGCGAGCAAAAAGAAGCGGATCCAAAGGGTGTTTGCACCACGCAGAAGCTCGGGGTGGGCGCGCATGATCAGGGCAAACGATTCGCCGTGCCGGAACTCGTCGTTACACCAACGCTCGAACCAGCGAAAAATCGGGTGGAAACGTTTCTCAGGATGGCGCTCGAGCTGGCGAAAAATTGTGATGTAGCGGGCGTAACCGATTTTTTCCGACAGGTAGGTCGCATAAAAAATATATTTTGGCTTGAAATAGGTGTAGGCCTTGGTGCGCTTGAGGTCGCCCATGTCAATGCCCAGGCCAAAATCTTTCAGCGACTGGTTGATAAAGCTCGCATGGCGCGACTCGTCCCGGGCCATGTAGCGCATCAGCGCCTTGATATCCGGGTTGTCCACATTTTTGTGGATTTCGTTGTAGAGGATGCAACCAGAAAATTCAGAGGTCAGCGAACTGATCAGGAAATCAAGGAACTCCTGCCTGAGCTCAGGGGACACTTTGGAGAAGGTTTCCGCGACCTCGACCGCGAACTCAGGGGTGCGCTGGAAGTGGTCATGGTTGTTGTCGCCCTCGTACTCGGCCAACATGGCGTCCCATTGCGCACGCAGGGGCGAGACGTCGAGCCGGTTCATGGCCTCAAAATCGGTGGTGTAGAAACGGGGGCTCAGCAGCGTGTTTTCTTTGGCCTTGAGGGCAACGGTTTCAACGGTTTCGGTGGGTGCGCTGGCTTGCATCATGTCTTCCTGTTTGTCTGGCGAACTAATTTGCCGGTTTCATGGCGAGAAATGGGCTGAACACACCGGCATTGCTCGGCCCAAAGGCCTCCAGCTCAACCCGCTGACCGGTGGCTGGGTCAAACAGGGTTAGCCGGCCGTCAGCACGGGCGATCAATTGAAACGGTTGCTCGGGGCCAAGTTGCCGGCTGCGCCGCTCCCGCGCCAAAGTACGCACTGCGCCGCGCAAAAACCCCTGCTCACCGTGCACGGTGGTTAAGAGTTCCGCGCTTTGGCCGTCAATCACGGAAATACCACCGTCGGCCCGGTCTTCAAAGCGCAGGCTGCGCTCTGCGGTGACCGCAGCAGCCAATTGGTCCGGGCCGTTGCCGGTGATGCGCACCAATGCCACGCTGATCAGCGAGAAGGCCAGGATGCCGCCGGCCGTCAGCAGCACCCACTGCGGGAAGGTGTCTGGCCTGATCACTGGGGGCGGCGAGGGCTGGGGAATCATGTCAGGCTCGCTTGCCACTGGGGTCGGCCATCACCCTGCGCGCTCGCCACGGGCAGGCTGTTGGGCGGCGGGTTGTTGGTCAGCTCGGCCCAGGCTTTGGCCAGCAAACCGGCCACTTTGCGCGCATCCGGTATACAACGCAGCGTTGGCTCGGGTTGCGCCACGCGCCAAGGGCGCACATGGGGCCACAGGTGCAGCCAGGCAATTTTGTCGCCCTGGCTGAGCCGCAACGGTATATCGCCGCAACCCTGGCGGTCGAGTCGCAGGTCGGCGGTCTCTATGCGACCCAAAGGCAGGTTGAAACTCAAGGTCAAGACAATGCCGATGCGCATGACCACACGGCGGTCAGTCAGGGTGTAGGCGGTGGTCTTGACAGTCAGCCAGGCCAGGCTGGCGACCGCACCAAAACCGACCAAGGCCAAGGCCAGCGGCCAAATCATGGCAGGCAAAAGCTCAAGCGGCGCCAAGCCGGTGCTGTACAGATAGCTTGCCCGCAGCAGCAGCAGCAGCAAAAAGTACAGGCCCAGTTTGCGCAGGTGAAACACCTGGACTGCCATGGCCCGAAAGTCAGGCGCGCCCTGCCAGAGGATGCGCTCGCCGCTGGGCAGGGCCTCGGGCAGACCGAATTCAGGCTCGAACTCGTGCTCGTGGCCTGAGATGGCTTGTGTCACAGAATAGGCTCCGCTCGGCTTGGGTCGGCATACAGGGTGCCGGCACCATAAAAGGCCGATATTTTGTCTTCCTCGAGCAGTGTCACTTGGTCGGCGCTGCGGGTAGTTGGCACCTGTGCAAAATGGACGCCGTGAATGCTTTGCACCGCCACAGTTTTATCACCCACCCGGCAGAACGGCATGGGCAACAAAACCCGGCGTGATTGGGCCCCTGCGGTTTGCACTTCGAGGTAGCGGAACATCATCTCGCAGGTATCGATCCACAGGTCGACTACCTTGCCGCCCACTTTGCCATCGGCGCCCACCACATTCATGCCACGGGGATCAGAGTCGTGTTTTGACACATCGTAGCCCTTGAGCACCCGCAGCGGCCGAATCGTGGGCTGGCCATGCACATCCATATCAGGCCGGTCAGCACGCAAGGAATAAGCGCCCGGGCCGACGGCATCGGTCATGCCGTTGTTAGTGGGCACATAGGGCCAGTCAGGGCCGGCTCCGGTACGGCGCAAATTGATCGGTGGCTCACCCCGCTTCAGGTCTGGCACGGTCACCTCGTGCCCATTGGCCAGCTTGTATGTTTTGGGCGAGGGAATGGGCCAACCGGTGACTGGCGCAGTGCCGCCGCCATCGGTCTCCATGGGGTAGCCCTCACGATGACCTTCACGGACAAGGTAAAAAATAATGCCAGCGAAAAATATCCAGAACATGTACAAGATGATCTGGGCCAAGTCTATATAGCCAGTAATGGCGCCGATTTGCATGGTGGTTCTCCTTCAGGGTCGAGAAAAATTCAACCGCTCAGATCGGCTAGGCCGGTCCGTTCGGTTGGGGGGGGAACAGGTAGAGCAACCCGCTTGACCAGCGGGCCGATAACAATCAGGGTAACAAACAACAGATACATCTCAACATGGTAGACGAAGCTGTAACCAGTGGCCGGGTCTACCAAGGCGGCTCCGAGTGCGCCCTCGGCAGCCAAGCCCGAGACCAGGTCACGCAGGGCGCCGCCCAAAAACATGGCCAGACCAGCGGCGACGGATTGCACTGCGCCCCAGGCGCCCAGCGCAAGCCCCACAAAGCCGCCGTCTTCCATGCGCATGGCTGCATACAGCGTGCCAACAGCGAACAGGCCGCCACCAAAACCGATGCCCAGCGCACCTAAGCGAAACAGGTCGTCGGCTTGCAGCGGGGCGGCAAAAATCACCGCAGAAAAAGCGGGCAGGCCAGCCAAAACGCCGTAGGCCGCGAGGCGCAAGGGGTCGGCGCCCCGTGCGAGCACGCGCGCAGCCAATAAAAAACCGGCCATGGCGCCACCCGCCAACAAAGCCGTCAGGGCGCTGGTGGCGCCCACGCTGAGGTGCATGATTTCTCCGCCATAGGGCTCCAGAACCACATCCTGCATATTGAAGGCCATGGTGCCCAAGCCGGTGGCCCACAAGAACCGCTTGGCCTGCCGGTTGGCAATGAAGCGCTGCCAAACCAGGCGAAACGGCAGGTGTTGCTCAGTCTTCATGGCCGCCGCCCTGGCCGGGTTACGGGCCTCTTGTTTCCAAAGCGCTACCGAGTTGAGCAGCAAGACCACCATCGCCGTACCCTGCACCACCTGAACCAAGCGCTTGGGGCTGAAATCGGCCAGCAGCCAGCTAAAAGCCATGCTACCGCCGACCGCGCCGAGCAAGAGCATGACATACATCAAGGCGACCACCCGTGGCCTGGTCTCGGCGCTGGCCTGGTCTGTGGCAAGTGCCAGGCCCGCTGTTTGCGAGGTTTGCAGTCCGGCGCCGACCATCAAAAAGGCCAGCGCAGCGGCCGCCTGACCAAACCAGTCGGGCACCGGCACCTGGCCCTGGCCTGACAAAACAAGCAGTGCAAACGGCATGATGGCCAAACCGAAAAACTGAATCAGCGTGCCGCCCCACATATAGGGCACCCGGCGCCAGCCGAAAGCCGAGCGGTGGGTGTCGGATTGGTAACCGGTGATCGCCCTGAAGGGTGCCACCAACATGGGCAGTGCCAACATCAGGGCCACCAGCCAGGCGGCCACGCTCAACTCGACAATCATGACCCGGTTGAGGGTGCCAATCATCAAGGCAGTGGTGATGCCCATGGTGAACTTGAACAGGGACAGCCGCATCAGCCTGCCCATCGGCAGGTCGGCGCTTGCCACGTCTGCAAACGGCAGGTAATTCATCGGCAGGCGACGCGCCCACTGCCCAACAGTCCGAATGGTCATTGCCTGCTCCACTCCATGGCCTGCGACTTGTAAAAGCCGCTCGAGACCCGCTCGGTGCGCCCGCCTGTCCAGGCCGACAACACCGGGTCCTGCTGCATCAAACGAGTCAGGGTTTTTTCTGCCATGGGCTCCAGCCAGGGCGCGCGGTCGCTGCGCGGGAGCAGGCGGCCAAGCCTGATCATGGCGGCAAGCAGGGGCGTGCTCGGGGCAAAGGTGAACAGGATGGAGCCAGTGGTGCGCTGGGCGAGGAGCGAGAGCGCCGCCACCGCATCTTCGGTACGGTAGTGAATCACCGAATCCATCGCCACCACATGGTCAAACCGGCCCAGCGCAGGGTCGAGCATGTCGCCGCTGAGGAATTCAACACGGCCGCCGCCTGGCACCTGCCCCAGGCGCTCGCGTGCGAGTTCGATCAGCTTGGGCGACAGGTCGATGGCCACCACGTCAGCGCCACGCCGGGCTGCCTCGACCGCCAGGGCGCCGGTGCCGCAGCCCGCGTCTAGCAGGCGTTGACCGCTCAAATCATGGGGCAACCAGGACAACAGTTTGGCCCGCATCTGGTCCCGCCCGGCCCGCACGGTGGCCCGGATACGGCCCAGCGGCGCATCCGAGGTGAGACGCGCCCAAGCCTGCACCGCGGTGCGGTCAAAGTAGGTTTCAATTTGACCGCGGCGCTCTTGATAGGACGGTTGGCTCATGCGCACGCTTTCAGTCAAATCCCAACAAATCAAAAATGTCCCGGTCCTTCATGGGGACCGCGTTCATGGGCTCAGTGCCCAACCACAAAGCAGCCGCAAGCCGCATGTATTCCTTTTGAACCGCTTCGAGTTCGGGCGAGTACTCCATCTCAAAGAGGGTGGATTTTTTAAGGCGGCTGCGCCGGATGACATCGAGGTCGGGGAAATGTGCAGCCAACTTGAGGCCGATCTTGTTGTTGTATTTGTCGATTTGGTCGGTATCAGCACTGCGGTTGGCGATCACGCCGCCTAGGCGCACATTGTAATTTTTGGCCTTGGCGCCAATCGCCTGCACGATGCGGTTCATGGCAAAAATCGAGTCAAAATCGTTCGCCGTGACAATCAAGGCGCGGTCGGCGTGTTGCAAGGGCGCAGCAAAACCACCGCACACCACGTCACCGAGCACATCGAAAATCACCACATCGGTGTCCTCGAGCAGGTGGTGCTCTTTCAAGAGCTTGACGGTTTGCCCCACCACATAGCCGCCACAGCCGGTGCCCGCAGGCGGGCCACCCGCCTCCACGCACATCACGCCGTTGTAGCCTTTGAAAACAAAGTCTTCAACGCGCAATTCCTCGGCATGAAAGTCAACTGATTCGAGTACATCGATCACTGTCGGCAGCATTTTTTTGGTCAGGGTAAAGGTCGAGTCGTGCTTGGGATCGCAGCCGATTTGCAACACCCGTTTACCCAATTTTGAGAAGGCCGCAGACAGATTGCTCGAGGTGGTGCTCTTGCCAATACCGCCTTTGCCATAAATGGCAAAAACCTTGGCATTGCCAATCTTCAGGTTTGGGTCAAGCTCGACTTGCAGGCTGCCTTCGCCGTCGAGCCTCAGATTTTTGCGAACACCCGGTGTTTTGATATCCGGAAAAGGCACAGTGGTAACACTCATGGTAATGATCCTTCGTAAACGCCTTCAACACGATCTTCAAGCTCTTCGCCGGCGCGGCGAAGAGCCTCCAGGGTCTCCTGGTCTGGGCTCCAGTAATTTCTCTCGGAGGCCTCAATCAAGCGATTGGCCACCCGTGCAGACGCGGTTGGGTTCAGCCTGGCCAGGCGCTCGCGCATGGCCGGGTCAAGCAAAAAGGTCTCGGTAAGCTCTTTGTACACCCAGGGCTGAACCTGGCCGGTGGTGGCCGACCAGCCCATGGTGTTGGTGACATGCACCTCAATTTGACGCACGCCTTCGTAGCCGTGCTCCAGCATGCCCTCGTACCATTTTGGGTTGAGCATGCGGGTGCGGGTCTCCAGCGCCACCTGTTCTTTGAGGGAGCGCACCGCGGCTGCCCCCTTGGTCTGGTCGCCGATGTACACCGGCGGTGTTGCGCCGCCCTTGGCCACCTTGACGGCCTGGGTAATACCGCCCAGGGTGTCGAAATAATTGTCGACCGTGGTCACCCCCAGCTCGACTGAATCCAGATTTTGGTAGGTCAGCTGCACACCGGCCAAGGCACTTTGCAGCAGCGCGGTTTGTTGCGAGGGTCGCCCGCTTCTGCCATAGGCGAAGCCTTTGCGCCGCTTATAGGTTTCTGCCAACTCACCTTCATCAAGCCAGCGGCTGCTCTCGACCAGGTTGTTGACATTTGAGCCGTAGGCGCCCTCAGCGTTACCGTAGACCCGCAGGGCGGCGATCTCCAGCGTGCAGCCGTGTTCGAGCTGGTAGGCCAGGCTGTGTTTTCGAATCCAGTTGAGCTCTGTGGGCTCATCGGCAGAGGCCGCCAAAAATGCGGCTTCGGCCAGCAGCTTGATCTGCAGGGGCATGAGGTCACGAAAAATACCCGACAGCGTGATGACCACATCGATCCGGGGCCGGCCGAGCTCGGCCAGCGGTATCAGGCGGGCACCGGCAATGCGGCCATAGCTGTCAAAGCGAGGCAGGGCGCCCATCAGCGCAAGCGCTTGGGCGATCGGTGCACCCTCATTTTTCAGGTTGTCACTGCCCCAAAGCACCATGGCCACAGACTCGGGGAGGGTGTTGCCATCGGCAATGAACCGGTCGATCAGGAGCTGCGCCTGCTTGGCGCCGTCTGCCACGGCAAAAGCACTGGGAATGCGGAATGGGTCAAAGCCATGGATGTTTCTGCCCGTGGGCAGAACCGCCGGTGTGCGCAGGATGTCGCCGCCAGGGGCCGGACGAATATAGTGGCCATTCAGAGCGCTCAGGATGGCCGACACCTCGGTGTCCACCGAGAGCATGGCGTTGGCCTGTTCGAGCTCGCGCAAGATGTGCAGTGCGTTGTCGGATTTGGCCAAGCCCGAGAGCTTGAGCGCCCGCTCAACACCCAGTCCGCCCACCAGCGCCTCCACCCCGGCCCGCTCCAGCGTGACAGCATGGGTTGCATCGGCCATGGCCAGCAGCAGGTCGACCCGCTCGGCGCTGCTTGGTGCGCGACCGGCAACATGCAGGCCGTGGGGAATCAGGGTGTACTCCAGCTCCAGCACCTGCTGCGCCAGCCCCAGCACCTGGGCTTCAACGCTTCGGCTGGACAGTCCGCTCCACAAGGGCTCAGCCTCAGCCAGGTTGAGCTCAACTGCCTGGCATTGCAGCACTTCGGCGAGCTTGTCACGCTCCCGGGCCTGAGGTTCGAGGGTACGCCAGCGGTCGATAGACGCCTTGAGGTCGTTCAGGCCTTTGTACAAACCCGCCTGGGCAATTGGCGGTGTCAGGTAACTGATCAGGGTGGCGGCTGAGCGGCGTTTGGCGATCGCCCCCTCGGAGGGGTTGTTCGAGGCATACAGGTAAATATTGGGCAAGTCATCAATCAAACGGTCTGGCCAGCAGTTGCCAGTCAGGCCACTTTGCTTACCGGGCATGAACTCGAGGGCGCCATGGGTTCCGAAATGGACCACGGCGTGGGCCTTGAAGTCCTCCCGCAGGTAGCGGTAAAAAGCCGAGAACGCATGGGTTGGCGTCAGCCCTTTTTCAAACAGCAAGCGCATCGGGTCGCCTTCGTAACCAAACGACGGTTGCACGCAGATCAGCACATTGCCAAACTGTTTGCCCAACACAAAAATAGCCTGGCCATTGCTGAGCTGGCGCCCCGGCGCCGGGCCCCACTGCGCCTCGATCTCGCTGAGCCAGCGCTCTCTTTTGACATGCTCATCAACGGAGATCAGGGTGTGCACATTGCCATCGGCACCATACTGCGCGGCATTGCCCTTGAGCACAGCCTCGCGCAGGTCATCGACGCTGGCCGGCAGTTCGACCTCATAGCCCTGCGACTTCATGGCCTTGAGGGTATTGAGCAGAGACTCAAAAACCGACAGGTAGGCGGCGCTGCCGATATTGCCCGCATTGGGCGGAAAGTTGAACACCACAATCGCCACCTTGCGCTGGGCCTGCTCGCTTTTCCTCAGGGCCACCAGCTTGCCAACCCGTGCGGCGAGCATGACCGCGCGCTCGGGGCAGGAACGCATGTCCTGCGAGTTGTCAGCCGCAGTGAAGGTGCAGGCGTAGTGGCAGCCGGTGCAGGTAACCCCCACCGGGCCGGGGCGACCGCCGAACACAATCGGGCCGGTAGAGCCGTCGAGTTCGGGAATGGCCACCATGATGGTGCTTTCGACCGGCAACAATCCGCGCTCTGAGCCGCCCCATTGATCCAGGGTCTGAAACTCGACCGGATGCGCGGCCACATAGGGCACATTGAGCCGGGCGAGCACCTCTTCGGCCGCCTTGGCATCGTTATAAGCCGGCCCGCCGACCAGGGAAAAGCCGGTCAGGGAGACCACGGCATCGACACAAACCAGGCCATTTTTCACAAAGAATTCGTCAATCGCCGGCCGGGAATCCAGACCGGACGCAAAGGCCGGTATCACCCGCAATCCACGCGCCTCCAGCGCTGCAATCACACCGTCGTAATGGCCAGCATTGCCCGACAGCAAATAGGAGCGCAGCACCAAAATACCGACCGTTCCGACAGTTTTCGCGCTTGCCGGGGCTGGCAGTCGGTCGGCTCGTGCAGCGTAGCGTCCGGCCATGCGTGGGTGATAAACACCGAGCTCCGGGTATTCCACCGGGGGGGCCACTTTGCTTAGGCCCCGCAGGACTTTGCGCGGCCCGTCAGCACCGCGATCAACGGCATGGCGCACCAGGTTGAGCACGTTGTCATCGGAGCCGCCCAGCCAGTACTGAAGCGTCATGAAATAGGCCCGCACATCCTGTGCTGTACCTGGGATGAAGCG